>NZ_AUCD01000016.1 GCF_000429585.1 Atopococcus tabaci DSM 17538 | reverse complement strand
TAAAGTCTCGCTCATAATAGCCATTTCTTTGACTCTGACGACTTTCTGAACGTTCATAGTCATCGGCTTGAATATATTCTGTTCGTTGATTTTCCATCAATTGGTTGAAAACAGTGGTCAAAATATTTTTAGAAACTTCATCTTTTACCGAATGTTCAATAATACTTTGAACCTCTTCGTTGTTCAGTGTAAAATGTACTTGGGTCATGTAACGTCCTCCTGGGTATGTTTTTGTGGTTAAAAACATTGTACCGTAAAAGGGCTGTTACATGGCCTTTTATCTTTTACACAATTATATGGACTTTATCTGTGAATGGGTGTGGTAACTTTATTCTACAGAAGGGACTTCCTTTTTTCTATTTACACAAAATATTTTATACTCTCAACTGTTAAGCAAAGTCGCTTTACTTTCTATGCTTACATATAATACTTAGGAAAGAGGTAAGGTCATGAAGATAAAAAAATGGAAGTCATGGCTTTCGTTGGGAATTACAGGAAGCGCTGCATTAATTTTGGCTGCTTGCGGCGGAGGAGAAGCTGCCGACGGGACAGATACCGGCGGTGACGCGGCAAGCGGAGATAAAATCCACTTGGAAATGTGGTCCTTCTGGGGAGAAGGCGCACGCCGAGATGCTATTGAAGCGGCGCTGGACGAGTATAACAGCTCCCAAGATGAGATTGAAGTGGAGTATGTTTACCAGCCATGGGGAGATATTTGGACAAAATCTCTTGCGGCAATTGCAGCGGGGAATCCGCCTGATATTATTGTGCAAGACATCAACTCGGTCCGTCAACGTGCGGATGCGGAGCAGGCGACAAACATTCAACAATACCTCGATCAAGAGGAAGAAGATATTCAATCCCGTTTCTATCCACAGTTATGGGATACGGTGATCCATGAAGGAGAGGCGTACGCACTGCCGTTTAACACGGATACGCAAGTGTTGTTCTATAACAAGGATATGTTTGAAGAAGTGGGATTGGACCCTGAAACACCACCGGCCACTTGGACAGAATTGGAAGAAGCTGCCCGCGCGTTGGACGTGAAAAATGGTGATAACTGGGAACGTATCGGCTTCTATCCTCGTTGGAGTATCGGTGCAGATGTATGGGCTTTAAATGCGGATGGCGGAACAAGTTGGTTTGACGAAGAAGACAACGTGAAAGTCAACACGCCGAACAAGGTCGCTGCTTTAGAATGGATGCTGGAGTGGCAAGATTACTATGGTTCAGACACTATCAACCGTTACGAAGCAGAGTTTGGACAGGGCATTGCAGACCCGTTCATTTCCGGATTAGTGGGAATGCGCGGACAAAACATCAACTATTACTTAAGTCTGCGCGACAACGCTCCAGAAGATTTCAACTTTGGCGTCGCTCCGCTTCCTGAATATGAAGAAGGATCCGGAAACTGGTCTTGGGGCGGTGGTTTTGTATTGGAGATCCCTCAAGGTGCTGAAAACCCGGAAGCTTCTTATGAAGTGATGAAGTACTTGACTTCAACCGAAGTTCAAGAGCAGTTTGGGATGGACAGCTTTGATATCATGGCAAACCAAGAAGCCAATGAGAACTTAATGGAACATCCGGACTTAACTGAAAAAGGGCGCGAGATGTACCAGATGGCACACAAAAACTTGGAAAACACCGTTATTACACCGGTTCCTTTGACTGCGCCGGACTTTAATCCATTAATCAACGGCCAGATTGACGAAGCCTTCTTAGGCAATAAATCGGCCAAAGAAGCGTTGGATGAAGCCCAGGCATCAGTGGAAAATCTTGTGGAACAACATCAGTGATCTCGAACTTTGAATAAAAGAGAGGGTGACAGAGATGTCTTGTCGCCCTCTTTTTGGCAAGTACGAATGAAGAAGCGGAGACTTTTTGTCTTCTAGAAAGCAGGTGGATAAAATGGCTGCAAAGGCAGTAACAAAAAGGAAGTGGACGAAAAAACAGAAAAAAGAAGCGTTGTGGGGTTTGTTTTTTGTGTCTCCTTTTATCATAGGATTTGCAGTATTTATGCTTGGCCCGATGTTGTTTTCATTCTACGGAAGTTTTACCAATTACAACTTGACTTCTAAAATGGACTTTATCGGATTAGCCAACTTTAAGAGGATGTTTACACAAGATGAGCTTTTCTGGACGTCTTTGTACAATACTGCTTACTACGTTGCATTCAACGTTCCTTTGACAGCGATAGGAAGCGTCTTATTGGCAGTCTTATTGAACCAACGTATCCGGGGCATTCGGGTATTCCGGACGATCTTTTACCTGCCGGCAATCTTGTCTGGGGTTGCAGTATATGTGTTATGGATGCAGTTGCTGTCGCCGTCCACAGGGTTGGTGAATACGGTATTGTCTTGGGTTGGAATCAGCGGACCGGCATGGTTGTTTGATCCCAATTGGACCAAGCCAGCACTGATTTTAATGAAACTGTGGAGTGTAGGTGGCGCGATGCTGCTGTATCTGGCAACGTTGCAAAACGTCCCGCAACAGCTGTATGAATCCGCTGAAATTGACGGTGCCAGCCCCTTTGGTCAATTCCGCCATATAACGCTGCCGATGATTACGCCGATTATCTTTTATGATGTCGTCACATCTACTATTGGAGCGTTTCAGATCTTTCAAGAAGCGTACGTCATGACAGAAAGCGGTACGGCTGGACCGGCCAACTCCTTGCTTTTCTACAATTTCCATATGTGGAACAAAGCATTTGTAGCCTATGACATGGGGTATGCGATGGCCATGTCGATGATACTTTTCGTCATTGTTTTAATACTGACCTTTATTAATCTGAAACTGGCTCCTCGCTGGGTACACTATGGAGGAGGGGAAAACGCATGATTGATACATCTACACAATCTAAAGAGAAGACGCGTTCTTTTGAAGAACCGGTCGCAAAGACGAAGTACTTCAAGAGCCGCAAGCGTCAAAAGAAAATCGGGAAGTTCATCACTTATTTTCTTTTGATTTTAATCAGCATCGTTTTGATGACACCGCTTGTTTGGATGGTTTCCACTTCGTTGAAACCGATGGAAGAGATTGTCCAATTCCCTCCGACCCTGTTCCCGGAAACATTCCAATGGGAAAACTATACACGTACGATTGAAGCTTTTCCGTTTTTCAAATACGCACGCAATACGTTGTTTATCACGTTCTTCGTTGTATTGGGTAACGTCGTATCCAACTCGTTTATCGCATATGGATTCGCTAAAATTTCGTTTCCCGGAAAAAATCTGTTGTTCGGATTGGTTTTGTCCACCATGATGGTGCCGGGATTTGTGACGATGATTCCCCAATACATTTTGTTCACCCAATTGGGGTGGGTGGGAACGTATCTACCATTGATCGTGCCTTCTTTCTTCGGGAGTGCCTTCAACATTTTCTTGATGCGGCAATTTTATATGTCAATCAATGACGAATTGATTGAAGCGGCTCATATGGATGGGGCGAATCACTTGTACATTTGGAGTCGCTTGATGATTCCGTTGACCAAACCGGCGTTAATCACTATCGGTATCCAATCGTTCAACGGCGCGTGGAACGACTTCTTAGGTCCGTTGCTCTATATCCATGAAGAAGAAATGTACACACTACAAATTGGACTCCAGATTTTCCAAAATCAGTCCACAACACAATGGAACTATTTGATGGCAGGAGCAACAATGGTCTTGCTGCCGACCGTTCTTTTGTTCTTCTTCGCACAGAAATACTTTATCGAAGGCATGGACTTGACGGGAGGAACGAAAGGTTAACAGCAGGAGGGAAACAGGTTGAAAAAAGTAGATACAACAAAAATCGTGGTGCATGGAACGGAATGGGTGTCACGGATGGCGGTATTGAATGTCTCGTGGCTGCTGTTTTCTCTCCCGGTTCTCACAGTGGTTCCAGCCACCGATACAGCGTTTGAGTTGTTGAACTGTTGGGAAGAGGAAGGCCCGACGCAATCTGTTTTTCGGTTATTCGCTCAAACATTCAAGAAGAATTTTACACGCAGCTACAAATTTGGCTTGCCCATGCTGGTGATAGCGATCATTTTTATTCTTGATATCCTTTTTCTAAGTTCGCAATCGATTCCGGAAGCTGGTTTTCAAGTATTGAAGTATGCCGTTTATACATTATTTGTAGTGTTTGTAGTCGGTCTTTTATATGGATATCCTTTATTGAAGAAAATCCAAAAAAACACGCTGCAGACCTTTCTGATGGGAATAATGCTGGCGGTTGCGCATCCCATTATCAGCCTGGGATTATTGATCAGTTTGATTGGGCTGTTTTTCATCTTCTTGAAATGGCCGGCCGTGATTTTTTTCTTTTCATTCAGTGCGCCTGCATGGCTTGGAACGAAAGCTGTTTCTCTTGCGCTCGAAAAGAATCGAAAGAAACACAGACGATGAAAGCAGACATTAAAAACCAGTAGACGCCTTGTATCCGGTGGCTTACTGGTTTTTTCTGTGTGTGCATCAAATCCTTTTCTGTATTCAATTTCAGTATTCTAAGATATAATGGGAAAATACATAGAAAGAAGTGAAGGAGGAACAACAAAATGAGTACACATCCTGACGAAAAGCGCATCAATGAATTGCGCACGAAATACGAGAAGTGGAAACAGTCTCCGTTCCAGTTGGCCATCACAAGAGGAGTCCCTTCCAGAGAACAACTGCAATTGAGTGAACCGTTGCTCAATGTGTTGTCGCCTGAAGACTTGATTGGAGAAGGCAACACGGATTACAGAAATTACGGGGGATTGACAGGTATTCCGGAAGCCAAACAACTTTTCGCCAATCTCTTTGACACCACTCCTGAGGAAACCGTTGTAGGAGGAAACTCCAGTTTACAGTTGATGTACATTTTACTGAACAGCAAGATGAACATCGGCGAAGATGCTTGGAGAAACGAGGGGAAAGTGACGTTCTTATGTCCCAGCCCGGGATACGACCGCCACTTTCAAATGACAGAGCACTTCGGCATCCATATGATTCCCGTTGATTTAAAGGACGACGGTCCGGACATGGATCAAGTTGAAAAATTGGTCGCTGAAGACGAAACCATCAAAGGCATTTGGTGTGTGCCGACGTACAGCAATCCGACCGGAACCACTTATTCGGATGAAGTAGTGGACCGTTTGGCCGCGATGGAAACGAAGTCGCGTGATTTTATCGTCATTTGGGACAATGCATACATGGTGCATCATCTGAATGAAGAAAAAGAACAGGCGAAAAATCTGTTGGCGGCATGCAAAGAAGCCGGAAACCCAAATCGCGCGTGGATGTTCACGTCCACATCGAAAATTACATTCCCGGGAGCGGGAGTGGCTGCCATCAGCACCTCTGAAGAAAATGTTTCGTATTATACAAAAATGCTCGGCAAACAACTCATCAGTTTTGACAAAATCAATCAAATGCGGCATGTGAAGTTTTTGAAAGACAAAGATGGGGTCGAAGCGCATATGAAAAAGCATGCTGACATTTTGAGACCTAAGTTTGAGATGATCGAACACAAGCTGAAAGAATATTTCCAAGGAGAAAAATCCGGACTGGTGGAGTGGACCACGCCTAATGGAGGGTATTTCGTTCATTTGACGACCAAAAAAGGATGCGCATCAAAAATTGTCCGTGCTGCAGAGGACATCGGCATCCAATTGACACCGGCCAATGCCACATACCCATATGGACACAATCCGGATGACAACAGCATTCGTCTGGCTCCAACATCGGTACCGGCATCGGAACTGGAGCAAGCAATGGAAGCTTTGGCGGTCTGTATTGAATGGGTCACCTTGCAGTAAGTGTTAATATATGCATCACAAGGAAAGAAACGATACAATATAGGAAGAAACCAACGAAAAGGAGAGGGCATTATGTCAAAAGGAACATTTGGATTTGGGATGTTGATTGGCGCATTGGCAGGTTACGCGGCAGCGTCTTTCTTGGCTCCGAAACCTGGAAAAGAAACACAAGAAGAATGGAAAGCGAAAGCAGAAGAATATGTTGAAAAAGCCAAACAACAAGGCACTCAACTAAAAGAAAAAGTTGCTCCTTCAAAAGCTGGAGAAACCTCTGATAACATCACCGTTTACAGCACCAATGAAGGGGTGGGCGATGCTACGGACGCTTTGGCGGTTGATCAACAGTTCCACGCCGATGTGCCGGCACCAGAAACGTCGGAAGCGCCGGTTCCGTCAGTCGCTCCTACTGTGGCGAATGGTGTGGCAGAAGATGCGCGTTACCGTGAAGCCGATCCTTTAGAACACGAACCAAGACCATAGAAGAAGACGGCAAAAAAACTTCCCAACCTGGAAATTGGTTGGGAAGTTTTTTTGTTCCTATCAATCCGGTGTTTGTTCTTTTTGTTTGCTGCCGTCTTTTTTATAAATGATTACTTTGCTCTCTTTGTTTGCCGCCATCTCTTTGGCGCGTTTGACCGCGTCCGTCTTTTTATCAAATGTTTGTGCCGGACGTTCGGCTCCTTTTGTTTGGACTTTCCAAACGTCCTCTTCAAAGAACACTTCTACGTCATTATCGATTAAATCTTCATTGCTGCTGGACTCGTGTTCATCATGCTTGGTGGGGTCGGCTTCTTTTTCAAAGGCTCTTTTTTCCTCATCCGAAGCATCTTGATGCCATTCCTTTGCCTGTGATTGGGCGATGGGAATGGCCCGGTCTTCGTCGTAGCCGTCTTCTAGAAGTGCGTTGGCAATGTCAATCGCTTTTTTCCGGACAAGGGAGTCCATATTTTTCATGGATGCAGGGTAATCATTCATATCCCAGGGCATAGCATTCGCCTCCTTTCGCTCTTCTTCACTTATAGCATTTGAAGGCAAAATCATCCAGAAATATGATTCCAACGTGCAATGGAGAGTGAAACTTTGGTATAGTGGAGAAAAGCAAGGGACGTTTGAAAGGAGACCATACGATGAAGAAGAATATTCTTGTATTGGGCGGCACGAAGTTTTTTGGAAAGAAAACAGTGAATCTGCTGCTTGAAAAAGGGTATCAAGTGACCATCGCGACAAGAGGAAACACACCGCACGCATTTGGAGATAAGGTAGATCACATCATCTTGGATGCGAGAGATGGTTTTCATGAAGGCTGGCGAGAAGTGACTTCCCATTCGTGGCATGCTGTATTTGACAATGTGTGCTATACAAAAGAAGACGCTCGGTTGATTATCGAAAAATTGCAAGGAAACATGGAGCAGTTATTTTTCACTTCTTCCATGGCGGTATACCAAGGAGATAAAGACGGTTACGAAGAATCGGATTTTGATCCGTTCACGTATACGATTGACCCTGAAAAGCAAGTCACATACGGTGAGGGAAAGCGCCAGGCGGAAACTGTTTTTTACACTGAGGCTCCGTTCCCGGTGACTTCTTTCCGACTGCCGATTGTGTTGGACACTGACGACTATACAGAACGTCTGCTTTATTATGTCGAGAAAGGCGTCAACGAAGAAACCATCCGATTCCAATACTCAGACGTCCTGGTGAACTACGTCAAAGGATCGGAAGCAGCAGAGGCGATTGTCTGGCTGATTGAACATGAAAAAGAAGGCATCTTCAACATCAGTTCCAGAGACGCCATTCCGGTTCAGACCTTTATCCAATGGCTGGAAGAAGGCGTGGGCAAACCCATTCAAGTGGTGTATTCAGGACAACCGGAGCCGGATTCCCCGTTCAGCGTGAAGCATGACCAGTATTTGGTGTCTGATAAATTGATCCGCGAAGGCTTTGAATTGTCCACATTGGAAGAATGGCTGAAGCCGCTCATCCGAGAGCTTCGCGCACAAGTAGAGAACAAGTGAAAAGGAAGGGTTCCGTTGAGTAAAAAGCAACAAGCAATTGAATTTTTGAATAGAAATCGGCACTTGTTTCAGTGTCCGGTATGTAGCAACACGTTTCTAGGCGTCCAAGAAGGCAGCTTTGTATGCAAAGAAGGTCATTCCTTCGACGTCGCTAAGAAAGGCTCGCTTCACTTTCTGCTGAAGCCTTCAAAAAATGATTATGGAAAAGAGATGCTGCGTTCCCGCTTTGCCATCGCGCAAGACGGTCTGTTTAATGGAATCCTTGATGAAATCTATCCTTTTATCCAACACCATACAGGCGTGACGCTCGATATCGGATGCGGAGAAGGATCACATCTGGACTATTTACATGGAAAAGGGCTGCAGGGGACAAAAATTGGATTTGATATTTCAAAAGAGGCCATCCAGCTGGCTGCCGCCCATTTCACTGCGGCGTTTTGGTGTGTGGCGGACTTGGCACAGTCGCCGTTTGCGTCTCACTCGTATGATACACTGTTGAATATTTTTTCTCCTTCCAATTACGATGAGTTCTCCCGATTATTGAAACCGGGCGGGCAGGTAGTAAAAGTGATTCCTGGAGAATATCACCTTTATGAATTGCGGCAAGCCTTATACCACGGCGATCAAGAAAAAGACGCCTATTCCAATGAATTGGTATTTAAAAAGTTCAAAGAACACTATCCGGATGCTGAAATTAAACCGGTTCGTTATACGTTCGCCTTAAATGGCGAACAAACAAAACATTTGTTGGAAATGACGCCGCTGTCTTGGAATGCGTCTCAGGAGAAAATAGATGCCGTTCTCGCTTCTGGGCTTGAAGAAATCACTGTAGACGCAGTCATTTTAATGGGAAACAAACAGGAGTAAGAAAAAAACAAGTGGTTTTAAAAGACAAAAGTTTGTTTAGCGACAAAATACCAAGAGAGAGACTTGCATTCTTTATTTACCCGTGTTATATTGTGAATCATAAGCTATTTTGGTTCGTTTGTTTTTATCAGTCATCCCATCAGAAGCTGATAAAAAGGAAGGAATTGTCAAAGGCTTAATTAACGTATTGCCTCGCCGTGCTGGACACCGAGGTAATACGTTTTTTCATGTCTAAAATAAAAAACAAAACAGTTTTTGAATGGTCTCTGCTCAACCATTTCCTCAATATCGTGTATAATAAAGTGAAATCAATTTACATATCGATGGGAGGAGCGTGGGTGTGATGCTGTCGTTGAAAGAACAAATCATTGAAAAGAGCAAAGAAATCGGCATCGACAAAATCGGATTTGCCACGGCTGAACCTTTTTACGAACTGGAAGACCGGCTGACCGTTCAAAGAGAGAAAGGCTACCATTCCGGCTTCGAACACAATGACATCAAAGACCGTGTATACCCGGAGAGAATTTTCGAAGAACCCAAATCGTTCATCTCCATCGCCTTGGCTTACCCCAATAAATTGAAAAATCCTCCAGAGAGAGTGAGAGGGGAACGAAGAGGAGAATTTGCCCGTGCGTCCTGGGGAGTGGACTACCATACCATTCTCCGCGACAAGATGGACCAGCTTGTGGCGTACATCCAGGAAGCAGCAGGACCTCAGGCGCGCTTCAAACCTATGGTGGATACAGGGGAAGTGGTGGATGTGGCGGTCGCACAGAGAGCCGGCCTGGGCTTCATTGGCCGCAACGGCTTATTGATTACGGAAGAATTTGGGACCTATGTCTACCTAGGGGAAGTATTGACGAATTTGGAGTTCGAACCTGATGAACAAGTGCCGTTCGGCTGCGGAGATTGTATGCGGTGTGTTCAAGCCTGTCCTACCGGGGCGCTGCTAGGGGACGGACGGATGAATGCCAAAATTTGTTTATCTTATCAAACTCAGACAAAAGGATACATGAATGAACAATTCCGGCGTAAAATGGGGCATGTCATTTACGGATGCGACATTTGCCAAATAGCGTGTCCTTATAACCGCGGAATCGACGAACACCGTCACCCGGAAATGGAACCTGACCCGGAAAAAGTCAAGCCAAAGCTTAAACCGCTGCTCACCATCAGCAATCGGGAATTTAAAGATGAGTTCGGCCCTATGTCTGGTTCCTGGCGCGGAAAGAAGCCATTGCAGCGGAACGCCATCATCGCTTTGGGGAACTACCGCGACCGAACCGCATTGCCTGATTTGTTGCGGTGCGTGGAAGAAGATGTCCGTCCGGTCATACGTGGAACGGCTGCGTGGGCTATTTCTAAAATTGTGACCGCAAGAGATGAAATGGTTGTGGAGTTTTTAGAAGAAGCGCTGGAGAAAGAAACAGATGCAGAAACCATTTCAGAATTTGAAAAAGCGATTGAAGAGATCCAATCGAAAAACTGAATGACATATTCAGACGATCAAAACTATTATTAGAAACTTAAGAAGCAAGGAGAAACGATGATGCCTAATCACATAGTTTTATTTGAACCGTTAATTCCAGCCAACACCGGGAATATTGCGCGTACTTGCGCGGGAACGAATGCCTCCCTACATTTGATCGAGCCACTGGGATTTAAAACAGACGACAAACACTTAAAAAGGGCCGGTTTGGACTATTGGAATGACGTGAATGTTGTCTACCATAAAAACTTGGAGGCGTTCATGGAGACGGCTGCAAACGGCAAGCTGCACCTCATCAGTAAATTCGCTAATAGAGTCTATACGGAAGAAGATTTTTCGGATACCGATACAGATCACTATTTTCTGTTTGGAAAAGAAACGACGGGGCTGCCGGAAGAGTTCATGCGTGAACACGAAGACGAATGCCTGCGTATTCCGATGAACGACAAGCATGTCCGCTCCTTGAATTTATCCAATACAGCGGCGATTTTGATTTACGAAGCTCTCCGCCAGCAAGATTTCGCAAATATGGATCTCACGCACCATTACGAGAATGATAAATTAGACTAAACGGGAAAACGCATCAGAAACCAATGGATGATCATGGCATCCATCGGTTTCTTTTTTTGCATAAAATGATGTTGTGAAACCGGGGTAAAATGGCTACAATAAAGTCTAAAGAACGCAAGATTCAGGCGAAAGTTGTGGGGGAGAAAGCATGTTTTCAGTAGTGAAGTACTTGAAACCTTTTTTTATTGAAAATAAAAAGAGGTACGGTTTCGCCTTGACGGGAATGATTGTGGACAATTTATTGGTATTGGTTCCACCTTACTTGTTAGGGACGGTTATTGATTCGATTTTTCAAGGAACGTTGACGCGTGCATGGTTGTTTCAACGGGTATTGTTATTTGCGGCGGTGATTGTTCTTTCCTACTTTGTAGGCGCTTTTTGGACTTATCAATTGTTTGGGGGATCAAACGTCCTCACCCGGAAACTGCGCCGTCAATTGATGGCACACTTCCTAAAAATGCGTTCCGTGTTTTATGAGCGGTTCAGAACCGGGGATTTAATGGCTCGCGCAACCAATGATTTGCAAGCGATATCTGAAATGGCCGGTTATGGGGTCATGGTCACGTTGGATTCCACGGCATTTTTGGGAGCCATCGTTTTGATGATGATTTTTTCGATATCAGGGAAATTGACGCTCTTTACGCTGCTCCCTGTTCCGTTGATGGGGTATATTTTGAAAGTGTTGGGAGATAAAGTCAACAAACGGTACCGGGAATCGCAGGATGCTTTTGCGGAAATCAACGACGAAGTGTTGGAATCGGTGGAAGGAGTGCGGGTCATCCGCGCCTATGTACAAGAAGAAAAGAAGCAGGAACAGTTTGAGGCTCAAACTGAGAATGTGCTTCAAAAAAATATCGCCGTCGCTAAAATCAATTCGACCTTCCAGCCCATCATCACCATCTTGTTGGGCGTCAGCTATGTGATCGCGTTTGGATACGGGGCCATACTGATTGCCAACGGTGAATTGACGGTCGGTGAATTAGTTGCTTTCCAAGTCTACCTGAGCATGATTGTCTGGCCTGTCCAATCCATTGGAGAACTGATCAATCTGACTGAACAGGGAAGCGCATCGCTTTCGCGTGTGAAAGAAGTGCTCGAATCCGGGGATGAGATGGAAGAAGAAGGGATGAAGAAACTCTCCGAAAATCCAGACGTGGACTTTTCGGACGTGTCTTTCCGCTACCCGAGTTCTGACCATCCAAACTTAAACCAATTGCGGTTAAAGATTAAAAGTGGGCAGACCATCGGAATCGTCGGGAAAACTGGCAGCGGGAAAACCACATTTATCCGGCAGTTGCTCCGGCAATATCCATTGGGAGATGGAAGCATCCAGTTGGACGGTCATTCCATCCAAGAAATCGAGTCGAATGAATTGCGGCAGACCATTGGTTACGTTCCACAAGACTACATTCTCTTCTCCCGTTCCATCCGGGACAACATCGCTTTTGGAAAACCGGATGCGACAGACGAAGAAATCATGGAAGCGGTGCGGATGTCCAACTTTGAAGAAGACTTGAAGCGGATGCCGAAAGGGCTGGATACACTGATAGGAGAAAGAGGCGTGTCAGTATCCGGAGGACAAAAACAGCGGATTTCCATTGCTCGTGCCTTACTGAAGAATCCTGACATATTGATTTTGGACGACACTCTTTCAGCGGTGGACGCCAAGACAGAAAAACAAATCATTGAAAACATTCGGAAATTGCGGAAAGGGAAAACAACCTTGATCACCACTCATCGTCTCTCCGCTATTCGTCACGCAGATTGGATCGTGGTCTTGGAAGATGGAAAAATCATTGAAGAAGGCACAAACGAAGATTTGCTTCAGAATGAAGAAAGCTGGTATCTCACACAATACAGACGCCAGCAGATGAGGGGAGAAGAGACCGTATGAGAACTCTTGGAAAAATGTTGGGGTATACAAAGCAGAAAAAAGGGGCATTTCTCTTCGGACTGATCCTTTTGTTGGCAGCTGTAGGAGCGGACTTGATGCGCCCGCTGTACATTCAGCAAGTGATTGACCGTGTGCTCACGCCGGCTTTGGAAGCGGGATTGAATACATCGTTGTTGGTTCGATTGCTGGCGGTTTACATGGGGTTGTCTCTTGTCACAGCGGCATCCCGTTATTTCAGCTTTCTGTTGCTGACGGTGGGCGCCAATACCATCGTACGGAACATGCGGAATGACTTGTATGCTCGCGTTCAGAAGATGCCGATTCGGTATTTTGACAATATGCCGGCGGGGAAAGTGGTGTCCCGTATCACCAACGACACGGAACAGCTGCGCATTTTTTATGTGATTGTTTTCGGGCAGGTATTGACCAATGTAGCTTATTTGGTCGGAATCTATGTGGCTTTGCTCCGGCTTCATCTGCCGTTTGGGTTGACGGCGTTGCTGCTGGTGCCACTCTTTATTGTCTGGGCAATCATCTACCAAAAATACGCCAAAGTGTATACTTCTAAAATTCGCAGTTTGATCAGTGACATCAACGCCAAACTGAATGAAGCCATCCAGGGGATGCCGATTATTCAATCCTTCCAGCAGGAACAAAAAATCAGTGATGAGTTTGATGAGTCAAACGATGAATGGTTCCGTTACAGTCAAAAATTTATGATGCTGGATGCGATCGCTTCTTGGAGTTTCATCGGAAGTTTACGGAACTTGTCTTTGCTTCTGCTGGTCTTGTACTTTGGGATAGGAACGATAGAGGGAACACTGGGGATCACAGTCGGGTTTTTGTATGTTTTCGTGGAGTACACATCCAGGTTGTTCGACCCAATCCAAGGAATCGTATCCCAGTGGGCTTATTTGCAACAAGCACTGACTTCCGCCGGCCGGGTATTTGACATGATGGGAATGCCAGTTGAAAAAGAAGTGGACAATGAGTTGATGTCTTCGGACGGGGAAGTGGTGTTCGATCATGTTTGGTTTGCTTACAACAACGAAGAGTATGTGTTGAAAGACATTTCGTTTACTGCTAAAAAAGGAGAGACCGTCGCATTGGTGGGCCATACCGGGTCGGGAAAGAGCTCCATCATGAACTTGTTGTTCCGGTTCTATGATCCATCAAAAGGGACAATTACCGTTGATGGCGTATCAACCACTAGTGTTTCCCGCAAAAGTTTACGAAAACACATTGGTATTGTGCTGCAGGATCCATACCTCTTCAAAGGGACCATCGCATCCAATGTTCGATTGGGTGAGGGCGACATCAGCGATGAACAAGTCACAAGCGCGCTCGAAGCGGTCGGCGGGTCATCTGTCCTTGGAAACAGCACGAAAGGGTTGGAGGAGCCGGTAGTTGACAAAGGAGCCACGTTGTCCTCAGGGCAGCGGCAATTGGTTTCATTTGCCCGGGCGCTGGCATTTGATCCATCTGTATTGATTCTCGATGAAGCAACGTCAAACATCGACACAGAAACGGAAGAAATGATTCAACATGCGATGGATGTCGTGAAGCAGGGACGTACGACGTTTATTATTGCGCATCGATTGTCCACCATCCAAAATGCAGACAAAATATTGGTGCTCGATCAAGGAAGAATTGTGGAAAGAGGCACCCACGACGAATTGCTTTCTCAAAACGGCCAATATGCACAAATGTACCGCATGCAGGCGGCAAAGAGCGTTTCTTAAACAAGAAACGCTCTTTTTAATACAATATTGTATTTTTAAGAATCGAAATGGCTGCTTGTTCATTCATGTTTTATTCGGGATGAAAAGAAATAAATGATTACTTATTCAATGCCGGGTATGTTTATGTTTGTTTTTGTTGGAGTGGAGAGAAAATGAATAGATGGTAAGTCATTTTTATTCGCTTTTTGATGTAAATTCGTTAGGATGAGGGAGGAAAGTGGATAAACAACGCTTTCAGAAAGAAATTTTTTGTGCAAGAGATGTTGAGGAGGAGTATAGATGCAGGACCACACAAAACCTGTCCACGTATTCTCGGAAATTGGAGAATTGCAGACAGTTTTAGTGAGAAGACCGGGAAGAGAAGTAGAAAATATGACACCCCAGATTATGGAGCGGTTGTTGTTTGACGATATCCCGTATCTTCCTGCCATTCAAAACGAACACGATGCGTTTGTGAAAGTATTGAGAGAGAATGGCGCTGAAGTTGTATATTTGGAAAAGCTGACGGCAGAGGCTGTCGATGCCGGTCAAGTGAAAGAAGAGTTTGTGGATGCAATCGTTGAAGAATCTTATGTAGCTTCTCAAACTGCCAGGGAGGCAGTGAAAACTCATTTGATGTCACTGGACACCCCCCAGTTGGTGGATGAAGTGATGGCGGGAATCAGGAAAAAGGATATTCCGATATATGCTCCCGGATTGTTTGAACTATCCAAAGAAGACGACAACCCGTTTTATTTGAATCCAATGCCGAGTCTTTACTTCACTCGGGATCCGGCGGTAGTGTTGGGGAACGGGTTGACCATCAACTCCATGAAATACGAAGCGCGCGTCCGGGAGTCCTTGTTTATGGAATACATTGTGAAGCATCACCCTCGCTTTGCAGGAAAAGAACTTCCGATTTATCATGGACGTGAGTCCGTAGCAAGCATGGAGGGCGGAGACATGTTGGTGTTGAGCCCTCAGGTTCTTGCCATCGGCATATCCCAACGGACGTCGGCAGCCGCCATCGAAGAATTGGCTCAGGAAATTTTCCGGCGCAACTTGTCGTTTGAAAAAATTCTGGCCATCAAGATTCCGAATGTGCGGGCGATGATGCACTTGGACACCGTGTTTACAATGGTGGACCATGACAAATTCACCATTCATCCTGGGATATTGAATCTTGACGGATCGATTGATACGTACATTCTTGAAAAAGGTGACGAAGAAGGAACTTTTGCGATGACTCACCAAACCGACCTTCAAGAAGTACTGAAAGAAGCGCTGGGCTTGGATGACTTGGTATTGATTCCATGCGGCGGCGGAGATGAAATTGTCGCTCCGCGAGAGCAGTGGACGGATGGATCGAATACATTGGCGATTGCTCCGGGAGTGGTGGTTACTTATGACCGAAATTATGTGACCAACGATTTGCTGCGCCAGCACGGCATCAAAGTGATTGAAATTGCTTCAAGCGAACTTTCCAGAGGCCGGGGAGGACCACGATGCATGAGCATGCCGCTCGTAAGGAAAGACATAAAACAAATTTGAAAAAAACTAGAAAAAGACCACAAATATCCTGTCTATTTAGGAAATTCGTGGTCTTTTTGTCTATAGATGATTACATCTCGTCAGGTGAGTTGACACCCAGCAAGTTCAAATCTTCTTTCAATATCTCGGTGACCGCATGAACCAATGCAAGGCGGGAGTCACGCTCTTCATGTTCATCCAATACGCGGACATGTGCATAGAACTTGTTGAATGCCTGCGCAAGGTGAAGAGAGTGTTTCGCGATAACAGAAGGTTCACGTTTTTCATACGCACGTTGAACGGTCTCTGGGAATTCCTGTAACAATTTGATGATTTCCCAGCTGTAATCGTCGCTCAAGTTGAACTCTTCAACCGGTTGAGCATCCAATGCTCCGGCTTTGCGTAAAATACTCATCGCACGAGCACGGGTGTATTGAACATAAGGGCCGGTTTCTCCTTCGAATTGAACCAATTCGCTGATGGTGAAGTCGAAGCTGTTCAAACGATCGTTTTTCAAATCGTGGAAAACAATTGCGCCGACGCCGACTTGTTCTGCGACTTGTTCTTTGTTTGGCAAGTCTGGATTCTTTTGGTTGATTTGGTCCAATGCTTGGGCAACCGCTTCGTCCAATACTTCTTCCAACAATACGACTTTCCCTTGACGCGTAGACAGCTTCTTGCCGCCTTGTGTGATCAAGCCGAATGGGATGTGTTGAATATCATCAGCCCAGTCGTAACCCATTTCTTTCAACACAGCTTTCAATTGTTTGAAGTGGTTGGTTTGTTCTTGGCCCACTACATACAAGGACTGAGTGAAGTCATAGGTGCGGTGGCGGAAAAGAGCCGCTGCCAAATCACGAGTAATGTACAGTGTCGCACCGTCTGTCTTTTTGATCAAAGCAGGGTTCAAATCGTATTTTTCCAAATCAACGATATGCGCACCTTGGTCAACCGTCAACAGATTTTTTTCTTCCAACAATTCGACGACTTCATCCATCTTGTCGTTGTAGAATGCTTCGCCGTTTGTGGAATCAAAAGAGACGCCTAAACGATCATACACTTTATTGAATTCCTGCAAAGATTCTTCTCTGAACCATTCCCACAATTCAAGAGCTTCGTTGTCGCCGTCTTCCAACCGCTTAAACCAACTCCGGCCTTCTTCTTCCAATGAAGGGTCGTCTTCGGCTTCTTGGTGGAATTTAACATACAACCGCAGCAGCTCAGTGATGGGGTTTGCACGGACTTCTTCTTCAGTGCCCCATTTTTTATAAGCGACAATCAATTTTCCGAACTGAGTTCCCCAGTCACCTAAGTGATTGATTTTAACCGGATGGAAGCCCATCTTCGAATAAATTTTTGCTAGGGAGTTCCCGATTACGGTAGAACGCAGATGGCCCATGGACATCGGTTTGGCGATGTTTGGGGAAGACATGTCAATCGGAACGTTTTGGTTTTTTCCAAAATCGGATTCTCCGTAGTGCGCACCTTGTTCGATGACTTCTGTGATGACCTGTTTACCGACCATGTCACGTTTCAAGAAAAAGTTCAAATAAGGTCCGACCGTTTCTGTTTTTTCAATCAGAGGAGAAGAAATTTTTTCTTGCAGTTCAGAAGCGATTTGAGCAGGATTTTTGCGAAAAATCTTCGCCAACTGAAAAGCAGGGAAAGCCATATCTCCGTGTTCTGCCGTTTTTGGCTTTTCCAGCAAAGCTAAGATGTCTTCCATCGTCAAATGGTCTTTCAAATGGGGATATAGTGCTTCAGCGATGGACAATTGGTATTCCATGTGTAGTCCTCCTTGGGATAGATAGTGGTTAAAAAAGTTGGGATAGTTTCTACTGTTTATCAGCAAGAAGAAAGAAACCAAGAGCCTGTAAAGTACTCTTGGCCATTCATGATACACTCTTGTGGATGTATACAGAGATTTTTCCTGCCATTTCTGTACATAATAAGGAAAGAAAAAAGCCCATAAGTCAAATGCATTATAGCAAATGGCCAATAGAGAGTCAATGAAAAACAGGAGGCATATTTATTCATTAATTCTGGATTTTTTCTCGTGAAAACGATATGATAATGAAAAGTACTATAGGCACTTATTAGGGGGGAGTAACATGAAAAAGAAGGAACGGCAATTGCTGATCAAACAAATTGTGCTTGATCACGACGTCGCTACACAAGAAGAACTGCTGCAATACTTGAGAGAAGAAGGAGTGGAAGCAACACAGGCAACTATTTCCAGAGACATCAAGGAATTGAACTTAATCAAGACACCGGCTTTGAACGGCAGCACGAAGTACACCTTGTTCCAGCACAATCAGTCTTCATTGGAAAGTAAACTGGAAGCAACCTTGCAAGATGTGGTCATTCAATTGACAAAAGTGCAGTTTGTGAATGTGATGAAGACTCTGCCTGGGAATGCTCATGTAGTCGGAGCCTTATTGGATGATTTATCTTATCCGGAAATCGTTGGAACGGTGGCGGGGCATGACACCTGCCTGATTATTTCCAAAGATGAAAAAGACGCAGACAAAGTACACAACTTATTGAAAAAATACACTACATTGACTCACAATGAATCTTAAGGGAGAGGAAACTATGGCAGAGAAAGACAATGCCTACTTGGCGCTGCAAAACGGTTCGGACATCCGAGGGTTCGCATTGGATACACCGGAACAGAAAAAGAATTTGACTGCTGAGGCCATCCGCCGTATCGCAGACGGGTTTGCTTCTTGGCTGGAAAAAGATCAGGGCGTGAATTTGAAGAATGCGGTCGTGGCAGTGGGACATGACAGCCGGGTGACCGGCGTAGACATCAAAGAAAATTTGACCGAGCGATTGGTCGCAGCCGGTGTGACGGTCTTTGATGTAGGATTGGCCACCACTCCTGCCATGTTTATGTCCACACGATACAGTGAGTATGATTGCGATGCCTCCATCATGATTACCGCCAGTCATTTGCCGATGGAATACAACGGATTGAAATTCTTTACGCGTAAAGGCGGGTTGGAGCATGAAGACATCACCGCCATCTTGACTTATGCAGGAGACGGGGAAGTGCCTTCAGAAAGCAGGAGCGGAAAAGTTGTCCAAAAAGAGTTGATTGCCGATTATGCAGCAGATTTGAGAGACAAAATCCGAGCGGGTCTGCCTGAAACCATCGATAAAGAGCAGCCGCTGAAAGGCCGTCATATCATTGTGGACGCAGGAAACGGGGCAGGAGGATTTTTCGTCGACCAAGTGTTGCAGCCTTTAGGGGCAGACACAACCGGAAGCCAGTTTTTGGAGCCAGACGGGACGTTCCCCAACCATGTGCCGAACCCCGACAATAAAGAGGCGATGGCCAGCATCCAACAAGCGGTCCTCGACTCAAAAGCTGACTTGGGAATCATCTTCGATACGGACGCGGATCGCTCCGCCATTGTGGACGAAGAAGGAAACAGCATCAATCGCAATAACTTAATCGGCTTGATCGGTGCAGTGATCTTGAAAGAAGAACCGGGCGCCACGATTGTGACCAATTCGCCTGTGTCCAATCATTTGGAAAATTTCATCGCTTCATTGGGCGGAAAAGTGGACCGCTACATCTCGGGTTACCGGAACGTCATCAACCGCGGCGTTGAACTCAACGAACAGGGCGTGAACTGTCCTTTAGCGATCGAAACAAGTGGACACGCGGCTCTGCGTGAAAACTACTTTCTGGATGATGGAGCCTATTTGGTTGCCAAACTCTTGATTGCAGATGCCATCCTTCAAGAAGAAGGCAGCACCCTGACAGATCTGATCCGCGACTTGAAGCAACCTGTGGAAACTCAGGAGGTGCGGTTTGTAATCCGAACAGCCGACTATAAAGAAACCGGCGAACGGACGCTGCAGGCATTTTCTGATTTCGCGACCTACACACCGGGAATGGAAGTCGTTCCGAACAACAAAGAAGGAATTCGTGTCAACACTTCCGGGCCTCTGGGAGAAGGGTGGATGTTGCTGCGAATGAGTCTTCACGAACCGAAACTCGTGCTGCAAATCGAAAGCGATGAAGAAGGGAAGATTCCATTCATTCGATCCATTTTGGGCACATTTTTTGAAGTGTTCGAAGTCATCGATTCCTCTAAACTATAAGATAAAGAAAGAAGGTCTGCCTCGATTTGAGACAGACCTTCTTTCGGTTTTGTGCCTGATTTACGGGTTCCAAATCCAGCGGAAGCCATCTTTTTCAAGAAGCTCGTCACTAGCGTGCGGCCCCATTGAACCGGCTGTGTAATTGGGAAATTCCGCTTCTTCTTCATCCCATACTTTGCGGATGGTGTCGATGTATTTCCATGATTCAGCCAATTCATCCCAGTGAATGAAGTTGGTGGAATCGCCGTTCAAACAGTCCAGAATCAATTTTTCGTAAGCTTCCGGGTTGTTGTCCACTTCCTCTTTTGAATAGTGGTGTGAGAGAGCCACTTGGGACGGCTCCATTCCGGGTCCGGCTTTTTTGGTGTTCAGTTGGAACGAGAACCCTTCTTCCGGTGCCAGGTTAATCGTCAAATAGTTGGCAGCCAACGGATTTTGAACGTCCGCTTGGAAGAAATGACTGTCATTTGACTTGAATTCAATGTCGATTCGGCCGACTTTTTCTTTCATCCGTTTTCCTGTCCGCACATAAAATGGGACGCCTTCCCAACGTGGAGTGTCGACCAAGACTTTACCGGCGACAAACGTTTCTGTCTGGGAATCTGGAGCGACTTTGTCTTCTTCACGGTACCCAGGAACGGATTCGGCCGGTCCGTATTGACCCCGCACAAAGTTTTTCAATACGTTTTCTTTGTCGTATGTTCTGAGAGCTTTCAAGACAGTTGTTTTGGCAGAACGGATGTCCTCGTCACTGTAGCTGGAAGGTTGCTCCATTGCCAGCAACGCCAAAATTTGCAAGACATGGTTTTGCACCATATCCCGGAGCGCGCCGCTGTCGTCGTAATATCCGCCGCGTTCGCCCATCCCCATATCTTCACTGAGGGTGATTTGGACGTTGCTGATGAAGTTGTTGTTCCACACGGACTCCAAGAAGTGGTTTCCGAAACGCAATGCCGGAATATTCAAGACCATTTCTTTTCCAAGGTAATGATCGATGCGGTATAACTGGTCTTCATCAAACGCCTCGGTGATTTCATCGTTCAACTCAAGCGCACTTTCGTAGTCATGACCGAATGGTTTTTCAATGACCACACGGTTGAAACCAGAAGATGTCAGCAAACCTTGGGATTTCAAGTGTTGGCTGATGGTGCCGAAGAACTGTGGAGACATGGACAAGTAGAAAATCCGGTTTTGCTCCAAGTCGTATTCTTCATCCAATTCTTCTGCCAGTGTCAGCAACGTATCGTAGTGTTCAGTATCGTTCACATTATGTGATTGATAGCGGAAGTGGCTCGCGAATTCCGCAGCATCTTCTTTTGACACTTGGATGCTTTCAATCGTCTCCATGACGATGCTTTGGTAATGCTCATCGGACCATGGACGGCGTGCTGTGCCGATGACCGCGAAATGGTCTTTCAAATAACCTTTTTTGTATAAACGGTAAAGGGAAGGATACAGTTTTCTTCGGGCCAGATCTCCTGTTCCCCCAAAAATAATAAATAGTGCTTTTTTCTCTTTTTCCATTGAAAATCCCTCTTTTGCAATAATATCGAACGAGGATTGCCTGCATCCTTTCACTATGTATTGTACTTGTCCAATACGGAGTAAGCAACTTAAAAGAAGCATTGCTGAAAGGTGGTGCAGTGTCTTTTCCACACATGCACTTCTATTCTACAACAAATAGAGAAGAAAAATAAGGCTAGATGAAAAGAAGTAGGAAAAGTTAGAAGAGTGCGGCACGTTTCTTTCATTTTTGCTGGGCTTGTTTCCATGGTAAACTAAGGAAGAATAGGGGTGAAACAGATGGATTTTCTTTTTTTAGTATTCGGCATTATCAGTATTATATTGATCATCGATGGACAGGCAGTGCGAAAACAGGACCGGATTCGACCGTTGATGCGTCAATTCCATGTCGGAAAAGACGAACGCAAGACACGCTTGGCGGCGGGAGCCATGCAGGCAGCGGGAGCTTTGACGCTTGTATGGACCCTCATCGGCTTTTTCCTGTATGATTTATTGGTCCTTCCAATTTTCATCATTATATACATGCTGATACTCATGCTCGTTTTAATCGCTACGATGATTATCTGGAATAAGCGGTTTAAAAAATGAGAGTTGAGTGTGCTGTATACGAAAAAGCTTTCGATGAACCCAAAAACATGGTAAACTCACATAATGTAGAAACAGAGAGGTGATAGAATGGAACACCCATTCGAACAATATAAATTAAAGCCCTTTTTAATAGAGGCAATTTCTGAAATAGGGTTCCAAGAACCGACAGAAATTCAACGTCTTGTTATTCCAAAAATCAACAAAGGCCGCGATGTGATTGGACAATCTCAGACCGGATCTGGGAAAACACACGCATTTCTTCTGCCATTGTTTAACCATATCGATCCGGAAAGACAAGAAGTCCAAGTCGTTGTTACGGCTCCGAGCAGAGAATTAGCGGAACAATTGTACCAATCCGCTGTTCAATTGGCTTCAAAATCCCCACAAGAAATTGTAGTCCAAAACTATATCGGCGGAACCGATAAAGAACGGCAAATCGAAAAACTGACAAACCGACAACCGCATGTGGCTATCGGAACACCGGGAAGATTATGGGATTTAACCAATTCCGGTGCGCTTTTGGTTCATACGGCTTCTCATTTCGTTGTGGACGAAGCAGATATGACGTTGGACATGGGATTCTTGAAACAAGTGGACCAACTTGCAGGACGTCTGCCGGATAAATTACACATGATGGTCTTTTCTGCGACAATTCCAGAGAAGCTTCAGCCATTCTTGCGTAAGTACATGAAGAATCCGGAATTGATCCAAGTGGATTCCCAACATAAAATTGCGGAAGCGGTAGAAAACTGGTTGATTTCCACCAAGGGGCAAAACCGATTGGAACTGATTTATGAACTGTTGACCATCGGACAGCCGTATTTGGCGTTGGTTTTTGCCAACACGAAATCCAATGTCGACAAGATTGCGGACTATTTAATCGAACGAGGATTAAAAGTGGCAAAAATTCACGGAGATATCCAACCGCGTGAACGTCGTCAAATCATGAAACGGGTCCAAAATTTGGAATTCCAATATGTGGTTGCCACAGATTTGGCTGCACGTGGAATTGATATTGAAGGAGTTTCCCATGTAATTAATGCAGAGATTCCCCGTGATTTGGAGTTCTTTGTACACCGTGTGGGACGTACTGGGCGCAACAATTTATCTGGTGTCGCCATGACGCTGTACAGTCCGGATGAAGAAAAGCTGATTGAACAGTTGGAGGACAAAGGCATCTCCTTCCAACCGAAACAGCTGAAAAACGGTGAAGTGATGGATACATTTGACCGTAAACGACGCGAAAAACGGAAAGACACCCAGCGGAAAGAGTTTGATCCGGAAATTCACGGCATGATTAAAAAAGCCAAGAAAAAAGTGAAGCCAGGGTACAAGAAGAAACTCAAACAGCAAATCAAGAGAAAGAAACAAGTGCAGCAAAGACGCGATCAACGAAAAAAATAACCTTCTTCGTTGATGAATGATTTTCGAAGAACGTAAAACACCTCCCCGGCTTGAACCTGGGGAGGTGTTTTTTTACGTACTGGTTAAAGTTAAGCGGCGGAATGAGAGCTGTCGTTCTTGATGGCATTGTAATAGTAAAGCAGCGTCACTAACCCTTTCAGCTCAATCTGCCACAAAAGATAGACGCCCATGAGGTTCAACACAGCAAACAGGATAACCGGTACAGTGGCGGAGACAGTAATCATCTTCCAATTCTCACCAAAACGGTATCGTCTACGTAAGACAGCTGCTACAAGATTTGCAAAAATAGTATACACCAACAATTCAAAAGCGAGATTCGCCAAACTGATGACGAAGAACACAAGGAAAAACAACAATAGATAAACGGCATCGTAGGTTCCGACACTGTTCATGAGTCCACGTAACTCGGCACCCGTCAAGCCGTCAAGTTGGTTGTAGGGAAGTCCCAAATCATAAGAAAGAACAGAAAAATGCAGCTCATTTTCCATGACGCCGAACCCAATTGGCACACCTAACCGCTGTGTGTTCCGAGAGATGGTATCAGTGGACATTTTTCCTTCCGGATCAAAAAAGAAGAGGAAGGTGTCGGTTTGATACACAAAACTTTCGGCATCCTGTTCCAAAATCACTTCTCCGTTTTGTACCTGGAAATCTGGAATGCTCTGTGCAATTTCTTGCCCGTCTTCATGAATGGAAGACAGCGTCCGCAACGCTTGAACAAGAAAGGGAACAGCCATGAAAATTGCCAGTACCGTGAGATACAAAAATGCTTTTCCTTTACGGATATTTTTAGCCTTGTGGATGTTTAATGGTTGCACAAAAGCTGTTTTCATTAAATCAATCAATCCTACATTACCCTCCTATAGTAAGTGTCTTCCACATTCTGCAATCAATTACGGAAGAGGAAGGTCCACTTTTCATTTTAACTGAAGCAGAAGAAATTACAATTCTTTTATATAAAAAAGTTCGTATTCGGAAAAGAAGTGTATCGAATCTTTTGTCAAAAAATCAAAAGAATGGTACAGTTATACTGTATGATAATAATAGTAGGAGGAATGTTCACTATGGCTTATAACTTGCCGGAATTACCTTATGATTACAATGCGTTGGAGCCCTACATCGATGAGCAGACAATGCGTTTGCACCACGATAAGCACCACAACACGTATGTGACCAAAGTAAACAGTGCTTTGGAAAACCATCCTGAATTAGCGGAATTGAGCATCGAAGAGTTGATGCAAAAATTAGATACTGTACCGGAAGATATCCGTACAGCAGTCCGCAACAATGGTGGAGGACATGCCAACCACAGTTTGTTCTGGACAATCTTGTCTCCAAATGGCGGCGGTGAACCAGAAGGTGAATTGAAAGAAGCCATCGAGTCTGCATTTGGCAGCTTTGATGAATTCAAAGAAAAATTCGCGGCAGCTGCTGCTGGACGTTTCGGATCCGGCTGGGCTTGGTTGGTTGTAAACAACGGCAAATTGGAAGTCGTTGACACTTTGAACCAAGACTCTCCATTGAGCCAAGGATTGACTCCAATCTTGGGTCTGGACGTATGGGAACACGCTTACTACTTGAAATACCAAAACAAACGCCCAGAATACATCAGCGCATTCTGGAACGTTGTTAACTGGGAAGAAGTTGCACGTCGTTTCGCTGAAGCAAAATAAATCACGCACAACGCTGCATGTAAAAGAGCCAGGGGTAACCCTTGGCTCTTTTTGTGCTCAGTGGAAAACGTTAGTGAAAGGGGTTGCAAGTTGTTGTAATGAGGTAACCACTATAAACATAGGAGGCGATACCAATGCATGTCTTTTTAGTCTACGGAGGAAAATCTCCTGAACATGACGTATCCGTAAACTCAGCGGCTTCTTTTCTAAGGGGCGTGTCATTTGAGCGTCACACGGTGACTCTGATTTATATCACTCAAGAAGGGAACTGGTTAAGAGGCCCTCTGTTGACTTATTCAGAAAAACTTGAGTCGGAAAAGCAATTGAAGTTGTCGCCTCTGGAAGATGAATCCACAGCTTATGGCGCTCCGTTCAAAGGGAAAGCGTTCAGTTTTGATGAATAGAAAGAGCCGGACTCTCTCGTATTCCCTTTGCTGCATGGTCCAAATGGGGAGGACGGGACCGTTCAAGGTTTACTTGAATTATTGGATGTTCCTTATGCAGGGCCGGGAGTGGTTCCGTGCGCCTGTGGCATGGATAAGATTATTTCCCAAGATTTGTTCTCCAAAGCCCGTATCCCGCAGACGGAATATTTTCCGTCACGGAAAAAGAGTGGGAGGAAGAAACTGGAGTTGTATTGGATAAGTGCGAAAGCGAACTGACTTATCCAATTTACATCAAGCCGGCCAATATGGGCTCCAGCATAGGAATCACAGAAGCTAATTCGCGTGAAGAATTGGTGGAAGGCTTCAACAAAGCACTGCGTTACGATCGAAGGGTGGTCGTTGAGCAAGGCATAGAAGCGCGTGAGTTGAATGTATCCATCATCGGAAACACTGAATTGAAAGTCTCGGTCGTTGGAGAATTGGTCAAAGAGAAAGGGCACGGATTTTACGATTACGAAGACAAGTACGTCAAACGAAGTGCCAAACAGCAGTATCCTGCAGAAGTAACTGAAAAAGAAAAAGCATTGCTTCAGGAGTATTCATTGAAAGGATTCCAAGCGATTGATGGAAACGGAATGGGAAGAGCGGATTTATTTATGACGGAAGACGGGAAAGTCTACTTAAATGAATTCAATTTGATTCCCGGATTCTTCTCGAAGAGCATTTTTGCCCGCCTGTGGGAACACAGCGGTCTGTCATACACGGAATTGATGGAAGAATTGATTCGCTTAGGGATCGAGCAGTATGAGGCGAAGAAACGAAAAGACAAGCAGGTTGAAACTGTATGACAAAAACACTCCTTTCTTTTTTAAGAGAGGAGTGTTTTTGAATATTTTTTCTCCAGCAATACGGTGACGGAAAGTGCTGCAAGTGACATCAAACTCACAGAAATTCCGGCTGCCAGATAAGGCGTCTGGTATGTCATTTCGATTCGGTGCATCCCCGGAGAGAGGGGGACAGCCAGCAGACTATTGAACACTTCTATCGGTTCCACCGAGTCTCCGTTCACTTTGATGGACCATCCTTCATCATAAGGAAGGGTGAACACAACCAACTCTTGATTGTTACTGACCGTGGCATTTGCTGTGAGGGAATTGCTGCTGTGCTCCAGTACTTTGATGCCGCCTGCTTGCAATTCCTCGATGCCGTCCGTGAATCGCTCGTGGTCCAACCGATACAGCTGCATACCTGATAAATCGATGCTTTCTTCTTTCAGCTCGATGTGGAAAGTCACATGCCCTTGGCCGTTTCTTCCAGCCAAGTTCAGCACCAATTGATCATAATACGTTTTGTATTGATGGAACGGCTCTCCGTTTAATGTGAGGGTTACATCCTCATCTCTGATTGACGGATGAAACGTTAAATAATAGGCATCCAGAGGATTGGTTTCTAAATGAAGCGTGATGGCTCCCGGTTGCTCCGGGTCGTTTTTCACAGCTTTTCTGCTCCATTCACCGCCGGAAACAGTGACGTTGGTATATTCGATGGAAGAAAATTCCTCTTCAACAAACAACGGATCTTCGTTGTCTTCGCCTCTCAATGCGCGGAACATCGCATTCTGCAATTGGATTGGCTGATCTTTGTACAACGGCACATCCAATACCGCTTCGTCGCTGCTGAAGCCGATTGGAAGGGAATAGGGATTGTATCTGACATCTGCCAAATTTTCAACAGAATGCAGTACCGGATAGTATTGGACATCCGGCTTGGTCTGGACAACATCCAGTGAGTAAGAAAGAGGTCTTCCAACCGGTTTTGGTGTCCACTTGTTTTCCAGCTGCATTTCTGTTGGTGTCATCCATGCTTCCCGCACTTTTTTGCTGGGAAGAAGGTGATAGGGATGCGCATGCGTCTCTTTATCGGAAATATAATATTTGATTCCAAAGAATGCATCTGTAAAAAGCGTGCCGTTTGAATAAACTGAAAAGCCATTTCCGGCCGGAAGCCCCAATTTTTCAAAAAACACCGGCATGTCACTTTCATACGTTGAGCTGAAATGAGTGACACTGTTGTAATCGGCTTGATGGCTGTCATTCTTTGAACGGTGAAAGGTTTTTTCAATTCGGTACAATCCGTCGTCCTGCAATTGAATCGGATCCACGATTTTGTCCAATAAATACTGGGAGTATGTGAAAGAAGAGTGCTTTACATGCCCCAGACGAGACAACGTGATGGCTGCGTTCGCAGTCAACTCAGTGGCTGCAAAAAGGAACAAGACCGGCGCAATCCACCGCCACTTTCTCTTTGTCAGCATCAACAACGTCAAGACTCCTATGGTAAACAAACAAGAAAGGAAAATTTGAACAGGTTCCAAGAAATCAAAATCTTTTTGGAAGACATATAGTCCTGCCGCCAGCGTTCCTAAGACGCCGACCAACAGATGCTTTGGCGGCAAAGAATCAAACGTCCGTGCACTGCGGTAACCGTTCAAAATCATAAAGAAACTGAACACAAAGGAGAAACGATACGGAAACCAGACAGGAAACTGCATGGCATGCCAAATTTTGTTCAATGCTTCTATATTGACGGAAAGTAGAAACAGGATGGTCAAAGCTCCTGTCAATAAACGTTCCTTCAAAGGGAATGCGCGGTTGAAGAAAAAATGTACAAATAAAATCAATGCCACACTGCCGATAAACACATTTGGATAACCTGATGGCATCTGGTCAAAATTAAATGCGCCAATCACAAATTTCGAGAGAATTTCTTGGAGAGGATACGCCATTTCCCATTCCAATGAACCGTTTGTGTAATCCGCTTTACTGTTCAGCAGGGACGAGTAAACGGGGATTAATAAGAAGGAAGCGAGTCCTGCTCCTAAAAGAGAGTGCCAGACAAATAAAATGAATTTTTTAAGTGCATAGCTCAGTTTATCCAAACGGTCCCATTTCACATTGCTTGTCCAATAAGCGGACGGAAGCCGGTAAAGGAAATAGAGAACAAGAAACAAACAGATCATGTACCCTATGTAGTAATTGGTAAACAAAACCATTGCAAGAGCCAAGGAATAAAGGAGGCCGCTGCCTTGTTTCAGCAACCGTTCGACCCCCAACGCAGCCAGTGGCAGTAAGATGGTGCCATCCAACCACATCAAGTTCAATTGGTAGACAATGGTGTAACCCATGAGTGCATAACTGATGGAAAAAACAGCAAGGAGCCAGGATTTTCCGCCGAAAGTTTTGTGCAGGTAAAAAGCACAGGAAAGACCCATCAAACCGATTTTCACTAACGTCAACACGGTGACGGCTACATCCAATGAGTAAGAAGGGAAGAACAAAAATAATGCGTTCAATGGGCTCATCAAGTAATAGGCCCAAATGCCAATCATTTCTCCGCCCAATGATTTGGTAAAGGAATAAATCAATCGCAACGGATCGTCACGGAATGTATGTTGGTATTCAGAATAAAAGTCAATGTACTGCTGTCCTAAGTCAATTGTCAGCAATGTACTGTCACCGAAAGGATAAACTCCTTGGAAAGCGTAAATAGCACCCATCAGCAGCACCGGCACAAAAAAAGCAACTAAAAACGGCCAATTTTTTGAAGTGAAAGTTTTGACACGTTCAGACATACAATGCCTCCTCTCTGAAATTACTGTTTGATTGTCGTGCAGAGGCAAACGTTCCCTTCTAGAATATCATATTTGACAGAATTATGAAGAAGAAATGAAAGATTCTCCGGTACATAGCAATCAGGGGGGAATTTTGATAAAATAGGAAAAGCTTTAGAAAGGGGTGGTGGGATTCATTGAAGAATACTACCGGAAAACAAAAGAAAAAACGCGAAAAACATAAATCACATATCCCTTTTCGCTTGAATCTGCTATTTTTGATGGTGTTCTTATTGTTCGCCACATTGATATTAAGATTAGGATACTTACAAATCGTTCAAGGGGAAGAATTCCGAGCAGAAGTCGCACGGACCGAGACGACGCTTGCAACAAGTAATGTCCCTCGAGGCGAAATATATGATGCACAACAAAGAAAGTTGGTTGGGAATAAACCGATTCAAACCATCACATACACACGGGGAACCGGTGTATCCAGCAAAGATATGGCTGAGTTGGCTTACAAGTTGGCGGAATACATGGAGATGCCTAATGTTACAATATTTGAAAACGAAGAGGACTATGATTTGTCCAAACGGGATTTGGAAGATTATTGGTTGGCACTTCATTCGGCAGAAGTCAATGAACGTCTGTCTGAAGAAGAGAAACAACTCACTGGTAGCGAACTGTATTTAGCTCAAGTGGACAAAGTGGCGGAAGAAGACATTCAATTCGACCAAAGAGAGCAAGAAGCCGCAGCTATCTACAAGCAAATGAACAGCGCTTATGCACTGACAACTATCAATATCAAAAATCAAAATGTGACCAATGAAGAGATTGCGGCAGTAAGTGAAAACTTATCGCAACTTCCAGGCATTGACACCGGCACCGATTGGGTACGCACCTATCCTCAAGGTTCGATGCTGCGCAGTATTCTTGGAACTGTCTCCACAGAGGAACAAGGTGTTCCGGACAGTGGATACCTCACCTATATGGCTCAAGGATACGCACGCAACGATCGTGTCGGAAGAAGTAATTTGGAACTGCAATACGAAACAGTATTGAAAGGCTCAAAAGCGAAGTCCTATACAGAAACAAACAACAATGGGGACATTATCAATCAAACTGAGCAATATCCTGGAGAAAAAGGCAGCAACTTAGTATTGACGATAGATATTGCCTTCCAAGAACAGGTGGAAGAGATTGCGCGGCAATCATTGAAGGAAAACCACCAAGGATTGAACGACAGTATTTATGTTGCGGCTATGGATCCGCGAACAGGTGAAATCTTGGCGATGACCGGACAGAAAATCGACAAAGAGACAGGCGAAATCATAGACGACGCTCAAGGTGTTACCACTCAAGCGTTTGAGATGGGGTCATCCGTAAAGGCGGCCACGATACTGGCTGCTCAAATGGACGGTGTCCTGACAGCTGATAACAATGTGATGATTGACACCCCACTGAAAATTGCACAGACTCCGGCGATTCGCTCACTCTTTAACCAAAGCGGATCGGTTCGTGTGGACGATATCACCGCGTTGGAACGTTCGTCCAACATTTACACGGCTAAACTGGCTATGCGCATGGGGGGAATCAACGAATTCCAAAATGGTTCTTCTTTGGTAATGGATACCGACATGGTAGTGAACAAGATGCGTAAATATTATGAGATGTTTGGGTTAGGCGCCAGAACTGGAATTGATTTGCCGAACGAACAGACAGGGTACAAAGGCCAAGCAACCCAGCCGGGTCAAGCGCTGTACTTTTCTTTCGGACAGTTCGACACCTATACAACCATGCAGCTGCTTCAATACATTTCAACCATTGCAAATGGAGGCACTCGTTTAGCCCCGCGCTTGGTTTCTGAAGTTCGTGGAACCGATGAAGGCGGAAATGTCGGACCGTTGAAGACAGAAATAGAGCCGCGAGTGTTGAACACCATCAACGTCAGTGAAGAAGGCATGGAACGGGTCCACCGCGGACTGTATGAAGTGGTCAACGGAGACAACGGAACAGCCCGTTCAGCGTTTGCCGGGGCTGAATACGAGTCAGCCGGCAAGACCGGAACAGCACAGGCGTTATATTTTGGCGAAGTGAAAGACAGAAGGGGAGAAAGTGTAATCAATAAAACATACGTTGGTTACGCGCCTTATGATGATCCTAAAATCGCCGTTGCCGTGGTCGTTCCTTATTTGCCTGAGCGCAACACCAACTACGAAAATACAAGAGTTGCCAGAAGAGTCATGGACGCATTTTTCCAAGTAGGAGAGTTTGAAAACACCCGAAACGAAAATGCGGCAGAAGAAAATGCGGATGATTCTGCTATGAACCAAGAAGAGACAGATGCAGACGCGAATCAAGAAGCAGAGACAAACGAAGAGGAATGACCCTAAAAAAAAGAGGAGGTCGGGAATTTTTCCCGACCTCCTCTTTTTATACGCTACAAACAAAAGCCCTCCGCTCAAAAATTCAGCGGAGGGCTTTGTCTGTGGTTATCTTTCGTCCATCAAAGTTCTGGCAATTTCTTCAAAACTCATCTCACTGTTGACTTCATACGAACCAGGACGGAGACTTCCTGTGTAGTTATTGTTTTCCAAGAAATTATTGAATTCAATTGCACTCTCAACGATTCCTTGATTTTGCAGCTGTGTGGAAGCGAAGCTGCTTGGATCTCCTTGTTCGATGACGATAACAGTTGAAATAGCGTCTGTGTTGTTTTCTTTCTCAGGCTCTTCTTGAACGTCTTCGCTGGAGTCTGTGACATCCGCGGAAGAGTCTTCAGTAGATTCAACGGGCTCATTTGAGCTGTCAGCAGGTTGCTCGGCAACACTTGCGCTGTCACTGGATGAGTTGGTTTCTGCTACGAGTTCCTCATATCTCACTTTGTAAGATTGCTCTTCTGCTGAGAGAGAAGAACCTGGAGACAATACACCATATACAGAAAGAAGAATTGCGGAAACGAAAAAGCCAAGGGCAAGAAAACGCAAGGCGGTTTTGTCTAATTTCATTGCATTGTTCCTTTCTTATTCCAAACCTTCAGAAATATATGCATCAATAATTGCTTGAGCAGTCTCGCTGTTCAATTTCAATTCAGCAGCAATTTGATCCACAGTCAATCCTCGTGTGTACAGTTTGACAACTTGGTTTTTTGTGATGCCTAAGACGCGTTCTTCGGTTACTTCTTGAGGCGACTTGAAGCCCATCTCCCTTTCCAAGTAGCTGACGCGTTGTTTCATGATATGTATGTCATGAAGCATATCGAGGGACAATTCCTCAACTTCTTCTTGCAGCTGGTTGCCGGAATCCTTCTTGAAAAAGGATGCAATCAACAGACCGACGGCTGCCGCTAGTAATAGAACGACAATAATCCAAATCCCATTCACTCTAAACACTCCTTGTAATTCATTCCACTTTTCAAATTCTACCACATGGTTTCTAAAAGAGAAAGATGATTCTTTGGGACGGGTGGAGGAAGAAGGGTGTAAAGCAAAAAAACTGGTGTGTTGTAAAATGAATTGCAACACACAGTAATTTCTGAAAATACAAAAAGACATGAAGATTCGTTATACTTAAATCACCACAAAATAAGCAAAGGAGAATCTTCATGTCCACAGGTAATTATAACACAAATCAGACTCGATCATTCACACATTTAGATTTTGTATGTGTCAATACTTTGGCGGAAACTTTTCTCTAGAGATGGTAACTCTTCAATTTTAATATTAAAATGGCTCGTTCTGTGTGTTTCATTACCCAAACATTTTCTTCAGTTGTCCCATTGGACTTGATGTGGAACTATAATTAGCTATTTCACCTATTTTAACCCCTATAGAAGGACGATGAATCTTTTTCAAAACAGCTCTAACAGCCCCTTTAAATTCAGGGACAATGGTTTGTTCAAATGCAGGTAGTTCCGCTCTCAAAGCTTCTAAAAGCGTTCCGTTTTTACGAGCTGAAATAATGGAAGCTAAGTTTCCAGCCCCTTTGGCT
>NZ_AUCD01000015.1 GCF_000429585.1 Atopococcus tabaci DSM 17538 | reverse complement strand
CGTAAGAGAACTGAACGGTACGTTTCATTGTTTTCTGTATATCGTATCCTTTTTCTTTATAAGTATGAATTAATTCCAAATCAATCATCTCGATTGCTTTGGAAACCAGCTCACACATGACTTTTGGAAGGTATTGATCTAATCGTATTTCACTGTCTAATAATGTTTCAGAATCCTTTAATATACTGGCAATTTCTGCTATAATTTGATTCATAAGAAGACCTCTTTTCTGGATTTGTGGTTATCTCTAGATTAAGGGTCTTCTTCCTTTTTGTCTACTTTAATTTCTTACCCTACTATTTTACTTTCCGACAACTATTTTACACATAGCATTCACAAAGAAAAACATACTAAGATTAGTAGAGCGGGACAAAATGCGTTTAGACCCGAACCGTTGGAGCGAATAAGCGGATGAGGGGCGAAGCCCCTCGAGCATTATTCGTGAAGTGGACGTCGGGTCTGCATTTTGGAGCGCATTTTCGCTGGCCTATTCGGAAACGCAGAAGAGGCTGGGATTTTTGTCCTAGCCTCTCTTTTTCGAGCTTACTTGTTGTATTTTTTACGGTTGTCGCGGTTATCGCGGCGTCTTCCTCCACGCTCGCCTCCACGTCCACGACGGTTGTTTCCTTTTCCGCCTTTTCGGTTGAAGCCTTTATTGCGGCGTTTTTTCGATGGCAACGGACGTTCCGGAGTGATACGAACCGGAATTTCAGTCGGGTCTTTGACCATCGATTTCACCAATGCCGCTGCCAAATCTTCCGCAGAGTAAGAGCTCAACAATGTGTCAGCAGCATTTTTGTATCGATCCAAGCCATTGTCTACGACCAGTTTGTCGATGTCTTCCATCGCACTTTGAACTTGGCTTTCCAATGCTTCCGCGTCTGTTGGTGGACGAAGCGGAGTCATTTGCTGTTTCGTCAAGTCTTCAATCGTGCGCAGGTAGCTCATTTCGTTTGGTGTGACAAACGTGACGGAAACCCCTTTTGCTCCTGCACGTCCAGTACGGCCGATGCGGTGTACATAGCTTTCTGGGTCTTGTGGAATATCGAAGTTGTAGACGTGTGTGACACCAGAGATATCCAGTCCACGAGCAGCTACGTCAGTCGCCACTAAAATGTCGACATTTCCTTGTTTGAAGGACTTCAAGACACTCATCCGTTTGCTTTGAGACAAGTCTCCGTGAATGCCTTCTGCGTTGTATCCACGCATTTCAAGTCCTCGTGCCAATTCGTCAACACGACGTTTTGTGCGGGCAAAAACGATAGACGCTTCCGGATTTTGGATGTCCATCAAACGAGTCATCACATCAAATTTCTCGTTGTCACGCGCTTTCGTGAAGTATTGTTCGATGTTCGCTGCGGACAATGTTTTTGTTTTGATGCGGACAAGTTCCGGATTTTTCATGAATTTTACGCCGATACGTTTGATCGGTTCCGGCATAGTCGCTGAGAACAACAACGTTTGACGTGTTTCCGGCACCTCTTTGATGATGGATTCGATGTCTTCGATGAAGCCCATGTTCAACATTTCGTCTGCTTCGTCCAAGACAAGTGTTTGCACACCATCCAATCTCAACGTTTTACGGCGAATGTGGTCCAACATACGTCCTGGTGTTCCAACAACGATGTGTGCTCCATCTTTAAGGGCACGGATTTGACGACGGATGTCCGCTCCTCCGTAAACGGCTTGCACGCGGACGCGCTTGTCGCGGCTTAAACGGAACAATTCTTCCTGTACCTGGATAGCCAATTCACGGGTTGGTGCGATGACCAATCCTTGAACACTGCGGTTTTTGGTGTCGATTTTTTGCAGCATCGGCAAACCAAAGGCAGCTGTCTTCCCTGTTCCGGTTTGGGCTTGACCAATGACGTCATGTCCTTCCAATGCCAAAGGGATCGTTTGTTCTTGAATAGGGGACATCTCTTCAAATCCCATGCGTTCGATGGATTGAAGTAATTCTGGTGCTAAATTGAGTTCGGTAAATTTCACTCGTTTTCCTCCTGTATATGTGCTTAGTTGAGGCAAGCAATCGAACTGATTCTTCCTGATTTCATTTTACTTGTCAGTTAAAATATGGTCCAGTTTCTTGCCTCCACAGCAGAAACGGGTCACCGCTCATAGAAAAACCTGGTGTCCTCTTCAACGACGGTACACCAGGCCAAAGTTTTCTTCGTTCTCATTCGAGAATTCATTTATATCAAAAAATTGCTGTAACATACAGGTCTCCATGATCAGCGAGCCGATTTCGCTTCACTATCGTAACACGATTGTTTTTCGTTTTCAATTCATTTTCATACTTTTTGAAATGAATGCGTTTTAGACTGTCACATCTCATCCTTTTCTGTCCGCAAGGCATTGGCCACGCTCAACAAATCCGTGCCAAAGCTGGATTTGAGAAGAATGTAATCTCCAGTTTGAGCATGTTCTTCTATATAAGAGATCAATTCCGCTTTGTCTTCTTGGAAATGATGCAACCGTTCAGACGGGAACTCGTCTCTCAACGCTTCGTACAGGGCACGCATCTCTTTTCCATATAAAACCACTTCATCCAGTCTCTCGGGTTCGATGGCTTCTTTCACGCTCAAATGAAGTTCTCTGGACAATTCGCCCAGTTCACGGATATCTCCCAATACCGCAAATTTGCGCGCACCGGTATCGATGGAAGCAAAGTAACGCAGAACAGCTTTCATCGATGTCGGGCTAGCGTTATACGCATCGTTCAACAAAATGGTGCCGTTCTTCCCGTCCAGCCATTCCAAACGGTTTTTCGTCAACTGGAATTCGGCCAAACTTTCCGCCGCTTTCTCATAAGGCACGTCCAATTCCATGCCCGCCAACAAAGCTGCGAGAGCATTTTGGACGTTGTATGTGCCGGGAATCGGCAGCTGAATCGGCTGTTCCGGGTACAAATTCGTGGTAAAGGAAGTATTTCGCAGTTCGCTGTTCACTTGAAGCGGACGCAGCGAGACGGCTTGTCCGTTTCCGAAAGTGCGTTTCTTCTCTTCCGGCATTTGGGCGGTGCGTTCCACCAAAAGTGGTTCTTCTCCGGGGAAAATCAATACTCCGTTTGGTTTCAACCCAGAAATGATTTCCATTTTGGTGTCGGCGATGCCTTCCCGGGAACCGAAGAATTCGATGTGGGACTCTCCGATCATGGTTATGATGGCGACATCCGGTTCCGCCAGTTCGGACAGTTGTTTGATTTCCCCTTTTCCGCTCATGCCCATTTCCAATACAACGGCCTCGGCGTCTTCCGGCATATCCAAAATAGTGACCGGCATCCCGATTTCGTTGTTAAAGTTCCCTTGGGTTTTATGGGTTTTGTACTTTGTCGACAACACCGCTGCCGTCATATCTTTGGTCGTTGTTTTTCCATTGCTTCCGGTGATGCCCACAACCAATGGCGCGACTTTGTTCAGGTAGTATGTCGCAAATTGCTGCAGCGCCTGCAAGGTGTCTTCCACTTGAATCACTGGAAAATCGGTCGGCGCTTCCGAGAGCGGCCGGCTCCAAAAAGCAGCTTGTGCACCGTTTTGAATGGCGTCTTCGATAAATTTGTGGCCGTCTTGGTTGCCGATCAACGGAACAAACAGAGACCCTTCCGTCAATTTGCGGGTATCAAAAGCGACACTGTTGATTTCAATCTCTTCCCAGGCAGAAACATCGTTTTGGGCATTCACCGCACGGGCGATTTCCCCTAAAGTCCATTTACTCATGTTATCCTCCGTATTTATGATGAAAAAGAGACCGGACATGATGACCGGCCCTTTTATTTTTTAATTTTCGCGGTCTTTTGAATCATAATTTTGGGTGTCACGGAAACGCTGCAGCCCCAATTGAATCAGTTCTTCAATTAGGTCGCCGTACGCCAAGCCCGTACTTTCCCATAACCGCGGGTACATACTAAACTGGGTGAACCCAGGGAATGTGTTGATTTCATTGAGGTAGATTTCGTCGTCTTCCGTCAAGAAGAAATCCACCCGGCTCAATCCACTTCCTTGGACGGCAGAAAACGCTCGGGCTGCATATTCCCGCAACTGCGTTTTGATGTCATCAGACAATTTTGCCGGAATCTGCAACACCACTTCGTTTTTTAAGTACTTGGATTCGTAATCGTAGAACCCTTGTTGTTTGACCAACTCTCCTGGAACAGACGTATGGATGTCTTCGTTCCCGAGTACCGCCACTTCGATTTCACGCGCGTCAACGCCTTGTTCGATGACAATGATGCGGTCGTACTCGAAAGCCATGCGGATGGCTTCTATCAATTGATCGCGGTTTTCCGCTTTTGAAATACCGACGCTGGATCCCAAGTTTGCCGGTTTGACAAACAGCGGATACGCCAATTCTTCTTGGCACGCAGCCAGCACTGTGTCTGAATCAACTTCCCATTCGTTTTTCAATACTTTTTTGTACGGAACTTGCGGCAGGCCTTCATTTTGGAACAAGATTTTCGACACACTCTTGTCCATTCCGCATGCACTTGCCAATACACCTGCTCCTACATAAGGTACGTTGAGCACTTCAAACAACCCTTGAATCGTTCCGTCTTCTCCGTTCGGTCCGTGCAAAACCGGGAAGGCAATCGCATCTTTTTCTTGTAATTCCGACAGTTCAAACGGCGTTCCTTTTCCGCTTTGTACGCCTTCTTCGTCAAAACCGAGTCGAAGGTCTTCTTGGGAAAGAACTTCTTCCGCTCGGGTGATACGCGGACCTTTCACCCATTTCCCGTCTCGCGTGATGTAAACAGGAATCACTTCATAATATTCATAATAGATTTCAGTCATAATGGAATGAGCGGACAGAATGGATATGTCGTGTTCTGCACTTTTCCCACCATAGATCATAAAAATCTTCATTTGTCGTTTCCTCCGAATTCTCCGTCTTGTACTCTTATCCTCTTAAGGCCAAGCAATCCTCGCTTCAGCGACACTCCTATTTGTGACAGCTTTATTCTATCACAATGAACTGTTGGAAAAAATATTATAGTGCCAAAAACTTTGTTTGTTCAGAAAATAAAAAAAGGCTGGGAAGCCCCAGCCTTTTGAATGTTCATCATGGTGATTATTCGTTTGAGTTTGCAAAGCCGTATTTCTTGTTGAAACGATCCACACGTCCGTCTGCTTGAGTGAACTTTTGACGTCCTGTGTAGAATGGATGAGAATCAGAAGAAATTTCCACACGGATTAGTGGGTATTCTTTTCCATCTTCCCATTCAACTGTTTCATTAGAAGTTTTTGTAGACCCTGTCAAGAATTTGAATCCTGTTGAAGTATCCATAAAAACGACATCTCTATATTCTGGATGGATTCCTTGTTTCATGTTCATTTTCACTCCTTATGCCCTGGTCCATTTTTGTACCAGAGTTATTTTACCCTTAGGCAACATCAGATATAATACCATACACTTTTTTCAAGCGCAATACTTTTTCATTTTTGGAAATGAAACTGTCACACTTTGTTTTGATTTTTGGACCGAGCTGCGTTTTTGAGAAACGCTTCGTTGTCCGGATAATTGCGCAGTGTCCGGATAAATTGATCGGTGTACTCCAGACTGCTGCCTTTCATGTTGCGTCGCAGGCTGTACATGATGTCCAAGTGTTCTTTCGGCATCAGCAACTCTTCTTTACGGGTGCCTGAACGTTGGATATCGATCGCCGGATAAATGCGGCGTTCCGCCAATTCACGGGACAAGTGCAGTTCCATATTTCCGGTTCCTTTGAATTCCTCGTAGATGACATCATCCATACGGCTCCCAGTATCCACCAATGCGGTTGCGATAATGGTCAAACTGCCGCCTTCTTCAATATTGCGCGCAGCTCCAAAGAACCGTTTCGGCCGGTACAGCGCGGCGGGGTCAATCCCTCCGCTGAGCGTCCGTCCACTCGGAGATTCCACCAAGTTGTACGCACGTGCCAAACGGGTGATGCTGTCCATCAAGATGACCACATCACGTTTGTCTTCCACCAAACGCATGGCCCGTTCCAAAACCAATTCGCTCACTTTCACATGGTTTTGCGGCTGTTGGTCGAACGTGGACGAAACCACTTCTCCCGACACACTCTGTTCGATGTCTGTGACTTCTTCCGGCCGCTCGTCAATCAACAGCACGATCAATTCCACGTCCGGATAGTTCACGGTGATGCCGTTGGCGATCTCCTTCAGCAAAGTGGTCTTCCCTGCTTTAGGCGGCGCGACCACAAGACCCCGCTGACCAAAACCGATCGGTGACACCAAGTCGATGATGCGTGTGGACAATTTCTGTTTGTCTGTTTCCAGCATCATCCGTTTGTCCGGATACAGCGGCGTCAATGCCGGGAAGTGCGGACGTTCGGTGGCTTCTTCCGGGTTTCTTCCATTCACCAAATGAACTTGCATCAAACCATAATAGCGTTCGTTGGGTTTCGGCGGCCGGGCTGTTCCGGTAATTTTGTCTCCGTTTCGCAGGCCGAACCGTTTGATTTGGGAAGAGGAAATATAGATGTCTTCTTTGCTCGCTGTATAATTGATTGGGCGGAGGAATCCAAAATCTTGCTGAGACATAATCTCCAATACACCTTCGGCTTGGAAATAGCCTTGCTTTTCTTCCTGTGCACGGATCACAGCCAACGCCAGCTCTTTTTTGTTCATCTGGCTGTAATAAGGAATTTTCAAATCCCGCGCATATTGATAAATCTCTTTTAATGTTTTATTTTCTAATTCTCTCAGCGTCAGTATTTCACTCAATATAAGCTCTCCTATTCGTCTTCTTCGATCATTTGGATATCTGCTCCAAGCTCCGTCAATTTTTCAACGATGTGATCGTACCCACGAAGGATATTTTCAACGCCTGTAATTTCTGTTGTGCCTTCTGCGCTCAAACCAGCGATGACCAAGCAAGCACCGGCGCGCAAATCACTGGCGGCCACTTGGGCTCCTGTCAATTGTGCAGGTCCTTCAATCAAAATCAAGTCACTTTCTACGCGCGCATTGCCGCCCATCCGCTTCAATTCAGGGATGTGTTTGACACGTTTCGGATAAATGGTGTCCATAATCATGGATTCGCCTTCCGCCATCAATAACAACGGTGTAATCGGTTGTTGAAGGTCGGTCGCAAAACCAGGATATGGCTGGGTTTTGATCTGAACGCCTTTCAATTTCTCCGGCTTCAATACGCGGATGCTGTCTTCGCCGATCACCATCGGCACACCCATTTCTTCCATTTTCGCTAAAAGGCCTTCAAGGTGCTCCACGATGACGTTTTTGACAAGCACATCGTTTCCGGCAGCCGCTCCGATTGCCAAATAAGTGCCTGCTTCAATCCGGTCCGGAATGATAGTGTGGCGGCATCCATGCAACTCTTCTACACCGTCGATGCGGATAGTGTCTGTTCCGGCTCCGCGGATTTTCGCACCCATGTTGTTCAACAACGTCGCCACGTCAATGATTTCAGGTTCGCGGGCCGCGTTTTCAATAATGGTTCGTCCTTTTGCTTTGATAGACGCTAACATAACGTTGATTGTTGCACCGATCGACACTACGTCTAAGTAAATGCGTGCACCTTCCAACCCATCTTCCGTGGTGCGTAAGTACATGGCACCTTGCTCGTTGTCGACAATGGCACCCAACTGGCGGAACCCTTTCAAATGCTGGTCAATCGGACGCGGTCCTAAGAAGCAGCCTCCCGGAAGACCGACAACGCCTTCTCCAAACTTCGTCAGCAAAGCGCCCATAAAGTAATAAGAAGCCCGCAGACTGTTGATTTTCCCACTCGGCATCGGAATGGACACCATTTCTGTCGGATCGATTACCAACGTTGACCCGTCAAAATCGGTTTTCACTTTCATCGAATTCAAAATATCAATCAAGGAATGAACATCTTGAATATTCGGTACACCTTCCAATGTGACAGGTGAATCTGCCATGATTGCGGCAGGAATCAACGCCACGGTACTGTTTTTTGCTCCACTGATGGTCACGGTACCTGTTAATTCATTATTACCATTAATCACAATTTTTTTCACTCTTCAAAGCCTCATTTCTTTATCTGTGTTGAGTCGCAGTTGTTTTGTATTTGTTTGGAAGCTGCAGATACACCCATGCAGCCATCGTTGTTTTGATAAAATCAAGCGGTAAAAACGTTGTCAAATTCATAATAATAAGCGTTCCCCATCCAACCGGGGTCTCTAAAACACGATTCATTACCCAATGTGCATACCCGATTCCTACAGCGTAAATCAATCCCAACCCTAAAAGAAACGTTCTAAATAAGGGCCAGAATGATTTTTCGTTTGTTGTTTCTTTTCCAATCAGCGGGGCAGACAAACACGCTCCCAGGAGATACCCGAAAGAAGGCGTGAAAATATGTTGAAGGCCGCCCGCACCACCGGCAAATACCGGAAGGCCGAGCAAGCCCATCATTAGATATAAACAAATTGAGACACATCCATTTCTCGCGCCAAGCACGGCCGGAATGAAAAGGAAAAAAGCAGTCTGTAACGTGATTGGAATCGGCCCAAGTGGAATCGCAACCAATGAGAACACAGAAAGCAAAGCCGTCATAAGGGCAATTCGGACAAGTTCTTTTGCGTGAAACCGGTGCATCTAATGAAATTCCTCTCTTTCCGAAACCGATGCGAAATTGTTTTTTTCGCAACATAGTGACATTCAAGAATCATTGTACAGCATTTCATAAACAGATACAATTATAAAAGAAGTTGGTTTTTAATGTAGAAAACGGCCGCCTGCCTCTAGAGCAAAGAAAAAACGGAAGCCTTGCGAGCAGCTGCTCGAGACTTCCGTTTTTTTCCTTTTTAAGCTTGGTTGGAAGAACCAAATTCACGCATTTTAGATTTCACTACGTTCATGATGTCTTCTTTTCCTGGCCCAATGATTTTACGTGGGTCATACACTTTTTTGTCTGTTTCCAAAATTTCACGTACACGTTGCGTCCATACTTGTTGCAACTCAGTGTTTACGTTGATTTTTGTATGTCCGTATTCAATCGCTTGTTTGATTTGGTGAGTTGGAATACCGGATCCTCCGTGCAATACAAGAGGAACGCCTGTCAATTCGGAAATTTCTTTCATCTCGTCAAACCCAAGTTTCGGTTCGCCGACATATGCTCCGTGAACAGAACCCAACGCTGCAGCCAAAGCATCGATCTTCGCTTCTTCCACCATGCGTTTGCATTCTTCTGGATTCGCATAGATGACTCCGCCGGTCACACCGTCTTCTTCCCCGCCGACGCTTCCTACTTCAGCTTCAACAGATGCGCCTTTGGAGTGAGCGTACTCAACAACTTCACGTGTTGCTTTGATGTTGTCTTCGATTGGAAACTTAGAGTTGTCAATCATAACAGATGAAAATCCAGCATCAATTGCTGCGCGGCATTTTTCCAATGAAGAACCATGATCCAAGTGCAATGCTACCGGAACTGTGATATCCATTGTTTCAATCAAAGCGTTGACCATAGCTGTCACTACTTTGAATCCACCCATGTATTTTGCAGCGCCTTCAGAAACACCTAAAATAACTGGTGATTGTTCTTCTTGAGCAGCCTGGAGAATTGCCTGAGTCCACTCTAAGTTGTTGATGTTGAACTGCCCTACTGCATATTTGTCTTTCAAAGCTTTGTTGAGCATTTCGGTCATACTGACTAAACGAGTCATCATTTGTTTCCTCCCTATGTATTTCGCATTGTAGTTGTCTGAAAATATTTTCATCGACGCTTTTATTATAGCAAACTTTCTATAGAATGAAACCACTTTTCTCCTTGATAAGACTGTTTTTCAATAAGAATTTTCTCATAGTTCATTATTTTCCGTCCCGCCGGGGCCCTTATCGTCCCTTTCCTTGTCGAAGTTCTCTTTTCAGTATTTTAACAATTCCCACCTGTATTTTCTGTTGAGAGTCTTTATAATTGAAAGTAATGAATCAATAAAGTGAATAAAGGACCCCAATTTCAACATTTATGATACGTATTCTACATAAGAAGTAGGAAGTGTTGGATGGAAACAGAACATTCCATCGTTCAGCAGGTCTATGCGTCCAAAGGAGACATGCAGGCCGCTGACCGATTCATTTCGGCTTATATGCCGTTCATCAAAGCCGAAACGGCAAAATTTCTAAACCGCCCCCCTATCGAAGGCCACGATGACGAATTTAGCATCGCCATGATCGCTTTTCACGAAGCCATCCAAGGCTATTCCCGTAAACGAGGGTCTTTCCTGAACTATGCTTCTCTTTTAATCAAAAACCGCCTCATCGATTACTGGAGGAAAAACAAACGCCACAGTGGCAACCTTTCAATCGATGCTGCACGAGAGGACGATGACACCCCGCTTTCAGAAACGTTGACTGATGACGAAAATCCCAACGAAACTTTGCACACACGCCAAGCCACTCGAGAAGAAATTGAAGAACTGTCCACTCAAATGAGAGAATTTGGTGTGACGTTGACAGATGTCGCGGAAAACAGCCCCAAGCAGCAGCGTACGCTCCACACTTGTAAGAAAGCACTCCAGTACGTAAAGGAGCAACCGAATTTAATGGAGTTGTTTCTCCGTACCCGCCGCCTTCCGATTACAAAAATAGCCAAAGGCGCAAACGTGGAAAAGAAAACATTGGAGCGCCATCGAAAGTACCTGGTTACCCTCTTGTTGATTTATTCCAACGGCTATGAAATCATCCGCGGGCACTTACACCAAGTTTTGAAAAGGGAGAACGCAGAATGAAGTACATCGTGATGGAGACATTTACGAGTTATGCGGTTCTTCTCGATGAGGAAGGTCGTTTTGTAAAAGCTGCCAATCCTAACTATGAAGTAGGACAAACAGTAAAAAACCCCGTCCTTATGAGAGATGACCCGCCGGCAAAACCATCCAAAGTAACGACGTTCAAATCGAAAAAAGGCGTCGCCTCCGTCTTGGTTGCCTTAGCCGCCGTTGCATTTTTGTTCGTCTTCACAAGAACCGTCACCCAAGACCCGTCAATCACTGTTGCTTCTTCTATCTATTTGAGAATCAATCCGGAAGTCAGAATGGACTTGAATGACGATGGAGACGTTGTCGACATAGAAGGCATGAACCCGGATGGAAAAGCGTTGGTCGAAGGATACGAACCGCAGAACAGAGATCGAACGACAGTCACAACAGAACTCATTGAACGCGCCATTGATATGGGGTTCCTGACGGAAGGAGACCAAATCACCTTCCGCATTGACGCTACCAACGAGCAGTTCCAGCAATACGGCGTGGAGCTGAGGAGCACCATCACGAAATATTTAGACGGCAGACTTTCCGTCACCATTGAAATCACCAATGTCGAAGATGCTCCGCCGGCCGGACAACCACAGGATACAAGCGCTCCTGTAGAGGTTGATGACGCGGATGGTGACGATATGGATGACGACGTGAACGATGATGGGGATGATGATACGGATATAGATGATGATTCAGATGACGACGATACAGACGATGATGACAATGACGATGACGATGACGATGACGATACGGATGATGACGATGACGATGATTAAGGAGAGTGGGAATGACCCAAAAACAGCTATTAAATAAAGTTTTCTTGTCACTGATGTCATTCGTGATGCTGACAGGCTGCGGACTCGCCTCTTCCCCTGAAGAATCTGAGACTGCATCCTCCTTTGAAGAATCCAGCTTGACGCAGGCTTCTTTCAATTCAGGCCACTGACCTTGCGCATCAATCCCGAAGTGCAGATTGAATACAACAAAGAAGGGTTGGTGACTCGATTGGACGGCACGAATCCGGCCGGAGAGGAAATCGTTGCTTCTTACCCGGATTATGTTGGCAAAGACAGCCGCGAAGTCGTCCAGGACCTTGTTGGGTTAATTCATGACGCAGGACATTTAGTGAATGAATCAGATGGAACCACCCGCAACATTACATTGGAACTGGAACCTGGTTCCGTGATGCCTCACGAGGATTTCTTGAACCAATTGAGCAACACCATCCAAGAAACGGTAATGGAGTTGGATTTTTCCACTCCAAACGCTCAAGCAGACAGCTCGTCTTCCCAGACGTCATCTGCCCCACCAAAAGAACCAGAGAATTCAGCTTCAACCGAAGAAGCCGGCCCCAACAGAATCACCCTTGAACAGGTAAAAGAAAATGCTCTGACCTATGCCGGCCTTTCCGGAACAGAAGTGATTTACGACAACATGGAATTGGATGAAGACGATGGCGTGCCCTATTATGAAATTGAATTCCATCACGGCGGTTTCGAATACGAAGTAGAAGTACATGCTGAAACTGGGAATATATTGATTTATGAACGTGACGGAGAGGATTGAGCACTTCCCTTCCCATCTCTGAACAGCCGCTCGCATATGAGGCGGCTGTTTTCATTTTACATGCATCTGTAACCGTTTTTTAGCCACTAGAAAAAACTTTCCCACTTTTCTCCCAACGACCCCGGTTTGTTTTTCTTTCCTCCGTATTCTATTAGTGAAAGGCCAAAAAGGCTAAAACAAAAAAAGAGGAGAGAGTATCATGGCAAATAAAATGGAAAAGATGTTGGGGATCACTGCAGGTGCCTTACTTTTGGTGGGTCTGCCAACCGGTCTGGCAGCAAAAGAGGATGTTCGCGTGAAAGGAATTTCTCAGGTCCAAGCACCTGTTGAAGCGGCACAAGAAGAGAAACAGCCGGAATTTCTTTCTCTTGATGAAGCAAAACAAATCGCTTTTGACCATGCAGGTGTACCCGGAAAAGACGCCCGCTTTGACGATGAAGAACTGGATAAGCATGACCAACTTTATGAATTGGAATTTCATGTGGACGAGGTGGAGTATGAATACGACATCCATGCTGTAACCAAAAAGGTATTAAAGTTCGAACGTGATAACGGCGCAGCAAAAGCCTCCTCCAAGACGCAATCCAAAACAACAAAGCCGGCTGCTTCTGAGAAGAAAGAAACAAAAACAGCGGACAACAATGACGAACCTAAGCAAAAGAAACAAACAGAAACGCCGAAGAAAAAAATCGATTCCTCCAATGACCGTGATGATAAGAAAACATCTGCTCCGAAGAAACAAGTGAACGCTTCCGAAACCAACACAGCTCCTGCAAAAGGAGAAACAAAAAAGAAAATAAGCACTAAAACAGTAACAAAAGAACAAGCTGTTCAAATTGCGTTGAAACATGCCGGCGTGTCCGCATCCGATGTGACGTTTGATGACGTGGAATTGGACGATGACGACGGAAGAAAACACTATGAAATTGAATTCCACTCCTCCACTCACGAATATGAGTACGACATCGATGCGGCTACCGGAAAAATCTTGGATCACGAGATCGAACAAGACGATTAAAAACGCGTTCTGTCGGTCATAGACACAAAGAGCTCCTTATCCTATGCAGGATAAGGAGCTCTTTCTATGTTCAGAATCAGAATTCTTCGTCTTCTTCCTCTTCTTCATCGTCGTCTTCAGAAAAGTCTTCGTCCAACTCTTCTTCTGGTTCTGCCTCTAATACAGTCAGATCTTCTTCGTATTCTCCCAAATCTTCTTCGTCTTCTTCATCGGTCATGACGCCGTGCTCATCCACATCCACACGTTGTCCGTATTTGATGTCTTCCTCTTCTTCCTCTTCTTCTTCCTCTTCGAACTCTTCTTCGTCTTCTTCGAATTCCTCTTCGTCAAAGTCTTCTTCCAAGTCCTCTTCTTCCACCACTGCTTTGCGTTTTCTTCTGCGTGGACGCTCATCTTCTTCATCGTTGTCGTGAGTCAATTCCTCATCGATGGAATCAACCGGGTACCATTCACGCAGTCCCCAACGGTGTTCGCCTAAAGAGATGAAGCTGCCGTCAATGTTCAAATCGGTATAAAACTGTGTCATCGCAGCTTCCACTTGGCTGTCATCCAACTCCAAGTACTCAGCCACTTCTTTCAACAAATCGTTGAAGTGCATGACCTCTCCTCTAACTTCCAAAATGGCATGAGCCACTTCAATCATTGCTAATTCTTCTTTACGTTGCCCTTCAAATTGGGTTAATTCCACTCTTTCCACGTCCTCTCAAAAATTTCCTTCTTATCTTACCTCACTCATGTAGTGAAACGCAATCGCAAATGGTATTCCCCTAATTTTTGATCGCCCATGTTCAATGTATAGTCCACTTGTACCCGTCCAGAGAACGGCTGGTCGTAGTAGCTGATGCGGACGTCCTGTGTATCGATGCGGATCGGCAAAACGCCCATCGGTGTGTGATAATGCGTTCCGGTTGATTGGTCCACATCAAAACGCAGCCGGGTCATCCATTCGCCGCGGCGAATCACCGTCACAACCCCGTCGGCTTCCATCTTCACTGTCACAGGTACATTTCCATCTTCGTGTGTTTCCTCGTAACGGACATAATAAGACCCGTTCATCTCCACCAACCGTCCAGATTCTGTGTACTGGTGGTGATTGACCTCCCCGTTTTGATAAAGAATCGTTTCCATATGGATTTCTACGGGCAGCCCTTTTTTCAATGATGACTGCATATCGAGAACTCCTTTCCATCTCATTCATTTTTTATTGTTCACTGGTTACAAACATTGGTCAACCGTTTTGATCCGGTTCTTCATTAGTTTATCACAAAATCAACGAATCGTCCTCGCTCTTGAGTTTCTTTCTGCGTTCCACAATATCATCTGTTGCTTAATTCTGCTATACTGAAAGCAAAAGAATCCTGTGTTTTCAAAGAGCTTAAAAAAATTACCAAAAAGAGGAATCTCCATGTCAAATGATTTGTTATCCTATTTACTGAACAACCAAACGATACGCGTCTATGAAGCGCAGACCATGCCGTTTTCCAACCAGACCATCTCCCACTTTGCATTGGCGGACAGCCTGTTGGCTGATGTAGGGCAGACACGGCAGCCGGTTTTGCATATTTGGCCGACTCAAGAACTGGTCATTTTAGGTATGGCCGATACCAAACTGCCTCATTTCGGAGAAGCTCTGTCTGTGTTCCAATCATACGGATACGACTACATCGTCCGCAACTCAGGCGGACTAGCGGTTGTCGGCGATGAAGGCGTGTTGAACTTTTCACTCATCATCCCTGACAAAAAAGAAGGGCGCCTCCCTATCAACACCGCGTACGACCTCATGTTGCAGCTCGTCCAGGAGATGTTCCGCGAATACTCCGGAATGGTGGAAGCTTATGAAATTTCCGATTCCTATTGCCCGGGCGATTATGACTTGAGCGTCAACGGCCAAAAAATCGCCGGTATTTCCCAGCGCCGCGTCAAAAACGGGCTGGCCATCATGATTTACATCAGTGTCAACGGGGATCAAACCAAACGGGCATCGATGATCAAAGAATTTTACGAACAGGGGCTGCAGGGAGAGTCGGTAAAATGGACATTCCCCGACATCGACCCGTCGGTGATGACCACTGTGGAAAAAGCCTTCAAGATGCAGCTCACCGTGGAAAAAGTGGTCTCCTTATTGAAGGAAACATTAGAAGAAAAAGGCGCCGCTTTGTCAGAAGGCGTCTATACCGAAACCATCCGCGATGAATATGACACGAACTTCACTAAAATGATCAAACGCAACCGCCAGATGTTAGGCGATTACGTACAGGAAGAGGTGCTCAAATGACACGTCCCTACGATGTGACCGAATTGCTGCCGATTGAAAAAGTCTTCCGGGACCCAGTTCACGGCTACATTCACATTCAGCATCAACTGATTTTGGATTTGATCGACACAAAAGAATTCCAACGACTCCGCCGCATCAAACAGCTCGGGACCGCTTCGTTCACTTTCCACGGAGCGGAACATTCCCGTTTTTCCCATTCCCTCGGCGTGTATGAAATCACGCGCCGGATTTGCGACAAGTTTGTCCGCAACTTCTCTGTGGAAAAAGAGGGCGCAGACGGCTGGGACGACAACGAACGCATCGTCGCCCTGTGCGCTGCCCTGCTGCATGATATCGGACACGGTCCCTATTCCCACACGTTTGAAGCGATTTTCGGCACTGACCACGAAGACTTGTCGACACGGATCATCTTGTCTCCAGAAACGGAAATCCATCAAGTGTTGGCGCGCGTTGGCCCGGGTTTCCCTAAAAAGGTCGCAAGCGTCATTCAACATACTTATCCAAATCCCCAAGTGGTGCAGCTGATTTCCAGCCAAATTGATGCCGACCGGATGGACTATCTCCAACGGGACGCTTACTTCACCGGTGTCACATACGGCGCTTTCGACTTGACGCGCATCCTGCGTGTCATCCGTCCCTCCAAAAACGGCATCGCCTTCCAATTCCAAGGGATGCATGCGGTGGAGGATTACATCGTCAGCCGCTACCAGATGTACATGCAGGTGTATTTCCACCGGGTATCCCGCGGAATGGAAGTCACATTGGACCGCTTGTTGAAACGCGCAAAAAAATTGTACCACGATCCCCAGTATTCTCTGCCCGTCGGTTTGCTTGAGCCGTTTTTTGAAGAGTCGTTTACCTTAAATGACTATTTAAGACTGGATGACGGAGCGATGACGACCTGCTTTACGATGTGGCAGGAGCACCACGACCCGATTTTAAGTGATTTGGCCGGCCGCTTTTTGGACCGCCGTCCATTGAAATCGGTGCGGTTCACTCCGGGAAAAGACGAACCTGTGTTGAAAAAATTGGAATCGATTATCGAAGAAGCGGGATACGACACGGAATACTATACTGCCTACAACAGCAGTTACGACCTTCCGTATGATTTTTACCGACCGCACCACGACAAACCCGGAAAAACCCAGATTGAATTGATGTACCCCGACGGCAGCATCGTGGAATTGAGCGAAGCCAGCGAACTGGTGAAATCACTGACCGGGAAAATTCGTGGCGACGAGCGCTTTTACGTACCGAAAGAATTCCTGAACGCTTCTAAAAGAGAAGAAATTTCCTTGTTTGAACCTCTCGTCGAGGAGTTCAACCGCTACATCCGAAACAATGCCATCATCCATCCAGACAACTAAACTAAAGGAGTTTTGCATCGATGAATATGGATTTGATTGCTTTAGACATGGACGGAACTCTGCTCAACCCTGAAGGAAAAATTGATCCGGCTGTTCATGACGCTGTCCAACAAGCCAAGCGGGCAGGAATCAAAGTGGTGCTGTGCACCGGCCGCCCGCTGCCCGGCGTCACGCCTTACCTCGAGCAGCTGGGGTTGACGGATAACGGAGATTACGTCATTACCTACAATGGGGCTTTAGTCCAGCGTTCGCACAGCGGCGACATCCTCGCCCATCACACTATGAATCACCAAGACTTTTTGACCGTTTCCGATCTTGCAGAAAAAGCCGGCGTACATTTCCAAGCCATCAACGACCAAGGGATTTTCACACCGAATAAAAACATCAGCTATTATACCGTGAGAGAATCGTTTATCGTCAACCTGCCTTTGCGTTACCGTGCGGTGCATGAAATCGACCCGGAGATGACGTTCAGCAAAATGATGATGATCGATCCGCCCGAATTGATCGATGCTGCGTTGGACCGGCTGCCTCGGGACTTGAGCGATCGGTACACCGTGCTACGGAGCGAACCGTTTTTCTTGGAAGTGTTGAACAAACGAGCCAGCAAAGGCCAAGCGTTGAAAGTTTTGACGGAAATCCTCGGCTTCTCCCGGGAACGGGTCATGGCTGTCGGAGACAATGAAAACGACATCGACATGATCGCTTACGCAGGTTTGGGCGTGGCGATGGACAATGCGGTGGACAAAGTCAAAGAAGTCAGCGACCACATCACCCTTTCCAATTTGGAACACGGGGTGGCGCAGGCCATTTATGATTTTGCCTTGTGAAGGTTTCAAGGCCAGATAAGTTGGAAACGTTCCGAATCATTGTTACAATAGATGTGTACCAAAATGTGAAAGGAGCGTTTATGCATGGCAGAAAAAGATTATTTATACGCTACGACAGCAGTCAATACAGGTGGACGTGACGGGGAGAGTCATTTAGCGGATCGTTCATTTGAAGTACGTGTCTCCACACCGAAAGACATGGGTGGTCCCGGCCAAGGAACCAATCCGGAGCAACTCTTCGCATTAGGTTACAGCGCATGCTACCACTCTGCGTTGGAGCATTATAAATCAGAAGAAAAGATTACCAATAAATCCCAAATCACCACAACGGTGTATTTGTTGAAAGATTCGACAGACAACGGCTTCAAACTGGCTGTTAAACACGAGGTTGCCCTTGAAGGCATGGAGTTGGACAAAGCTCAAGAACTTGCGGATAAAGCGCAAAAATTCTGCCCTTATTCCAAAGCCACTCAAAACAACATCGATGTGGAAGTCAAAGCAGTAGAATACGAAGAAGGCAAATAACCGACCAACCGGCATGGACAGTCCATGCCGGTTTTTTCTCGTCTTGAGCCAGCTTCCCTACTTAAAAAAGTTGACTTATGTAAACGTTTACCATATCTTGAATATAGATGAATAAACGGATTATTTGAAAGGAGAATCAGTTATGTTGAAAAACGACGCTGCACGCAGACAAGAGCATGAGACGATTCGGAACCATGTCGGATTCTATGATTTTACGCACCAGTTGGTAGAAGTGAAAGGTCCCGATGCCTTGACTTTCTTGGACAGAATTTATGTCAACAAAATTGCCGCCACCAAGCCGGGAAGAGCTCAATATACGACCATGCTCAATGAAGATGGAAAAATCATCGATGATGTCATTGTGTTTCGATTGACAGAAGACACTTTTTGGGTGTCCACTTTATATGTAAAAGAACTGCTTGACTGGCTGGAGAAGCACAAAGGCAGCTTGGATGTTTCCGTTGAAGAAATTACACATAATGTCTCGATGTTCGCCGTCCAAGGACCGAAGTCACGCGACTTGTTGAACAAAATCCTCCAGGACAACATCGATGACTTAAAGTACTTCCGCATCCGGGACAACAAACTGGACGGCCTCGATGTAAAGGTTGCCCGCGCCGGTTTCACCGGAGAACTTGGATTCGAGATTTACATTCAACCGGATAAGACAGACCAGCTGCGCTCCAAACTATTGAAAGCGGGAGAAGAGTTTGGCATCAAAGAAATGACCACGGATGTCATCTTGAAGAGTCTGCCGGTTGAAAAAGGATATGTTTTGATGAGCGATGTCGGCGGCTTGACTCCGATGGAAGCCATGCTGGACTTGTCCATTGACTGGGATTCCGACTTTATCGGAAAAGATGCGCTGCTGAAAGAAAAGGAACAGGGATCGCCAATGCGGTTGCGCGGTTTTACCTTGACCGGGGACGAAGCGGATGTTGCCATCGAAGAAGGCGCGCCAGTGACTTACAACGGTGAAGAAGTTGGAAAGGTAACCAGCTTTACTTACGGCTATACCGTAGAGAAGTACATTGGGTATGTGTTGATCGACACGGAAAAAGTGCCTGAAAATGAACCAATCACCCTCACATCCGGCGGCAAAGACTACACAGCCACTTCACACGACCGCATCTTCTATGATGAAGAACACAGCCGTATCAGAGCTTGAAAGTGTACATTGAACATGCCTGCTTGTCTTTGGGAGCAAGTTGCCCACGGCAAGTGGGCTTTTTTATCGACAAAATAAACGTGAGTCTGTCACTCTTTCGTGAATGCGCTTTTCATAAAAGAGTGAGCAGTTGTTTTCAGCCTGCTCTTTCATGAAGACACCATTCATGGAAAAGTGGAAGCAAGTGGGTTATTCACTCTTTCGTTTAACCGGTTTTCACGGAAAAGTTACGCGAGTTTCGGACAGGACAATTATGTAAATAACCAAATAAAAAGAGGAGAGCGGGACAAAATGCGTTTAGACCCGAACCTTCTAACGCATACCATATCCGTAAGCCGCTAAAGCGGCAACGGCTATGGCAACTGGAGCGAATAAGCGGATGAGGGGCGAAGACCATCAGAGCATTATTCCCAAGGAGGCACTGTGGGTCGATGCCCAAGTGTATCATGTCTGTACGTTGCCAACGCAACTACAGCCATGACAAAGTGGACGTCGGGTCTGCATTTTGGAGCGCATTTTCGCTAGCCTATTCGGAAACGCAGAAGAGGCTGGGATTTTTGTCCCAGCCTCTCTCCTCTTTTGTTTTTTAGCTCTTTGCTGTGGAAAATTTCATATACACGCGTTTCAACGTCGGATTTTTGGCTACAAAATAAATCAATGCCACCCGGACTGGCGCAACCACTGCGTTTTGCAGGATTCGTACCGGCAAGATTGCCATCCACGCTTCTTCAAACATCAAGACCAGCCAAAGCGTATTGAGTGTCAAGTTGACAAACAACGTGTTCACCACCACGGCTGCAATCACCCGCCACAGCGTCACTTCTTTCTTATGCAGGAACAACCCGTAAAAGAAGCTGCCTAAAAATGCGGAAAGCGTGAAGCCGATGAAGAATGGGCCGCCGCGGCTGAACAAAACCGTTCCGACAATATCGGTCAAGGCACCGGCGATCCCCGCAGTCCACGGTCCAAACAAGATACCGATCAATGCAGATGGCAGAAACCCGAATGTGATTCGGGTAATCGGCGTTTGAATCGCGAGAAAACGGGATAGGATAAGATCCATCCCCATCAACAAACCTACGATTACAATGGCCTGCGTACTATAAACCCTTTTTCGCTCCGTCATTGTGAAGACCCCCTTAATTAGTTAAAGAGTCCTCGCTTTACTTATTTTAAAAAACAGCGTCCGCCATTCCTATGAACGCCAACGTTTTTTACGCAAGTAAGAAACTTTCCGTCTCCTACCTGTTAAGAAAAGCGGATGCGGGAAAAAATCGCAAAACTTTCGCAAGCTTTTTCGTCCAGAGGCGACATCCCATCCCCTGGCACTTTACGCTTTTTCCCTACTCTTTTATTTCAGGCTCATTATACACGGAAAGACCGCAATACTCAATGGCTTCTTGACACATACGAAGAGAAACGTCGCTTTCTTTTTACTGCTTCGTGGCTCCTTCCGTGACGCCTTCCACAATGTACTTTTGCAGGAAGATATACAAAATGATGATTGGGATAATCGCCAGCATCAATCCAGCCAAAGCCAATTCCCATTGAATGGTGTACTCCCCGAAAAAGTAATACATCTGCAGAGGTATCGTGTACATGCCGTCACGATTGATCACCAGAGAAGGCAATAAGTAGTCGTTCCAGATGCGGATGGCATTTAAAATAATCACGGTGACCGTCGTCGGTTTCAAAATAGGAAAAATCACCCGCCAAAAGATTTGGAATGGATTCGCGCCGTCCAGAAACGCTGCCTCGTCCAAGGTTTGCGGAATTGAACGCAACGCACCGTAATACAAAAAGATGGACATACTGGAAGCGAAACCCAAGTTCATGAAAATCAGCCCGATTCGGTTCAGCATCCCGACACTCCCGAACAAGCTGACCAACGGAATCATCACTGATTGGAACGGCACCAGCATGATGATGGCGCAAAAAAAGTAAATGGCGCTGCTGAATTTGGATTTGTTTCTGGAAAGTGCATACGCGGCCATCGAGGAAAAGACGACGATGACCAGGATACTGACCACGGTAATGAAAAGGGAATTCAAGAAACTCTGTGCGAAGTCCAAATTTTCATACGCCCGCGGGTAGTTTTCTGTCGTGGGTTCTTCAGGCAGGAACAAGGTGTTGGTAAAAATCTCCGACCTCGTTTTGAAAGAACCCAACAACACGATTATAAATGGATACAGCCACGAGACGGAAAGGACCAGTCCCAAGACAATTACCAACGTTTTGTGCCATTTCGTGGAGGAACTCATAGGTCCACCTCTTTTCTTCTCGTCAAATACACTTGCGTCAAAGATACAGCCGCCACCAGCAGCAGGAAGACAATCCCTTTCGCTTGCGCGAATCCTTGCCGGTATTGGAAAAAGGCGGTGTTGTAAATGTTCATGGCCACCATTTCAGTCGATCCGAACGGGGCGCCGTTGGTCAGCGCCAAGTTCAAATCATACACCTTGAACGCGTTGGCCAGTGTCAAGAAAAGACTGATAGTAAAAGCCGGCGCCAGCATCGGGAATTTGATCCGCCAGAAACTTTGCCATGAATTGGCGCCGTCCACTTTGGCCGCTTCCTGCAATTCAGCAGGAATATTGCTCAAAAATGCGATGTAAATAATCATGATGTAGCCGCTCATCTGCCACAAAAACACAAGGACCAAAGCCCAAAATCCAGTGGTCGAATCTGCCAGCCAGCCGCTGAAAAACTCGATGCCTGTCGCCTGGGCCACCCCTTGAAAAGCGCGGACAAAGATAAACTGCCAGATGAACCCCAAGATAATGCCCCCAATCAGGTTCGGCATGAAAAAGGCGGTTCGGAAAAAGAGGGCGGTTTTCCCTACTTTTTGTGTCACCAACAACGCCAGCGTCAACCCGATGGCGTTCACCCCCAGCACCGAGACAACCGCAAACCGGATCGTGAACCACAAACTTTGTGTAAACTGACTGTCCTGGAACAGACGAATGTAATTCTCTAAACCGATGAACGTCATATTGAACCCGTCTGAGTCGGTGAACGATGTGTAAATTCCATACAACAGCGGCACGACAATCACCAAAGAAATTGCCAACAAACACGGCAATAGAAAACCCCAGTAAAAATATTTGCCATTTTTTTGATTCATCTTTCCTTCCTCCCAACCACTCTCCATCAATCGGAAAAAAAGAAGGCGGACAAAAATCTGTTCATCCCCCTCCTTTTCCCTTCTCCATTTGAACGTCTTTATCTACGCATATCCGCAAACCCTTTGGAAGTCGCTTCCTCGAATTGCTCCCACGTACTTTCTCCGTTTAAATATTTTTGATACTCAGGATACAAGACTTGCTGGAACCAGCCATCCGGGTATTGTTTGTGTGTCATGGCTGCTGTTTCGCCGCTCAAGAGCGCTTCATACAATTCCCGGGAAACTGGGTCGCTGATGGTTTCCGGGTCATACCCTTCCTGGGCAGGAACAAATTGCAATTCTTCAACGACTGCCTGCTGTCCCTCGTCCGACAAGTACATCCAGTCAAGGAAATCTTTGGCTGCTTCCACCACAGGTTCATCCAGTCCGCTGTTGATGCCGATGTACCATGGCGCGCCGACCACAATTTTTCCTTCTTCATCGTTTTCCCCAAAGACCGGCAGAATTCCCAATTTATTTTGGGCAAATTCCGGATCAATGCCGTTCAATGTCGGCACAATCCAGTTCCCCTGGTGAACCATCGCTACGCGGTCGTTGATGAACAACTCTTCCACCGAGCGGCTGTAGTCCACCGTCAAAATCGGCTGTACGTTGTATTGGTTGAACAAATCCGTGTATTTCTGCATGCGGTCGCCATATTCCCAATTCAATTCTGTGGCAGAATAAGCTTCCAAAATACTGTTGTTGTATTCAGGGGAAGTGAAGTTGGCTGAAAACTGGTTGGCAATGTAGTTTTCTCCGCCGCTGAATCCACATACTGCCTCAATTCCCAACTCTTCTTTTTGACTGTCCAATGTTTCGACCGCTTCCACGAAGTCATCGTATGTTTGAATGCTGTCGGGATTCACGCCGGCTTGCTCGAAAATGTCTTTGTTGTACATCCAGCCGAATCCTTCAATATTCATCGGAACCCCCAATGGGACGCCTTCTATTGTGCCGCCTTCCAACAACCCGTCAATGACTGTGTCGGTCATTTCCAACTCCGTCACGTCCAATAAGGTATCGCTGTACCGTTCCACTTCCGGCAATCCTCCCAGCATCATGAGCGCCGGTTCATCCCCGGAAGAAAACTTTGCCTGCAGAGCCGCCGATCCTTCACCGCTTCCGACCGTAGTGATGTTGACCCGAACACCGTCAGTCTGTTCGCTGTAACTTTGAGCGAGTGCTTCCAACTGCTGGGTGATCTCAGGTTTTTGACTGAAAAATTCCACCACCACTTCATCACCGGATCCCTGTCCGCCGCCTGCGCCGCTTTGCCCGCCACATCCCACTAACACCAATGCAGACAAAACTGCCGGCAGGAATAATTTCTTCCATCGATTTGCCATACCAATCTCCTCCTTACGCTGTTACCAATATTGTGATAACGCTTTACTGATATGTAATTATCTATACCAACGAAACCGCTGACAATTTTTATCACTTATAGTGAATCTTCTTACAAAAAAAACAGGAAAAAGACTATACATCTTTTTCCTGGCTTTCCCATTATCCATTTCTGCTTTCAAAGAGGCCTTTTTCAGTAATCAAGTACTGTACAGGTATATCATGCGGTTTGAGAGGAATGTCTTCCATCAATTGACTGCTGTGGAGCAGCGATACGGTTGAATGGTGAAAATCTTCCAAAAATCGATCGTAATAGCCGCCTCCAAAGCCAATCCGGTAACCGTACTTGTTATAGAGCAAACCCGGAACAATCAAAAGGTCGATGCTCTCTTTGTTGACCGTCTCCGCTTTTTCGGGGAGGGGTTCCACTAAATTGAAAAACCCTTTTTCAGTCTGCGAGAAATCATCAATGGCATAAAAGACCATCTCTTTTGTCTGGGGTTTTGTTTTCGGCACGCAGACAATCTTGTTGTCCTGCCACCCGCGTTCGATGATGGCACGGGTGTCCCATTCCGTTTCTCCCGAAATGGTCACCCCCACCACCTGTGCGTTTTTCCATAACTTAGAATTGAATAAGTATTCATGGAGCTGTTTTTCAATTTCTTTTCTCTTTTCCGGATTGAAATCAGCTAACTTCTCATGCATGTCTTTGCGCAATTCTTTTTTGTTCAACGTGACCCCTTCTTTTCTGAGAGCCCCTTCGCCGCTTTCGCTACTTGTTTGGCCAACACTGCCGTAGTCACCGTCCCGACGCCTCCTGGAACCGGCGTTAACGCGCCTGCTTTTTGTGTGACTTCTTCAAACCGGACATCGCCGGCCGGTTTTCCTTCTTCATCGTAGCCGAATCCTACGTCGATGACGACAGCACCTTCTTTGACATGGTCCGCTGTGATTAAGCCCACCGCTCCAGTGGCGGAAATCACGATATCCGCATCTTGACTGTACTTTTTCACGTCTTTTGTGTAGATGTGGCAGAGCGTGACCGTTGCCCCTCTATTGACGAGCATCAGGCCCAGTGGTTTCCCTACAACAGGACTGCTTCCGACGATGCAGACGTCTTTGCCTTTCACATCGATCTCGTAGTGCTCCAACATTTCGATGACAGCGGTCGGCGTGCTCGGAGCAAATCCTTTTTCAGATTCCTGGACCAGTTCACCTAAGTTGGCTGAGGCCAATCCGTCGATGTCTTTCTGGGGAGAAATGAAGGAAGCGATGGTTTCCCGGGAAAGGTGTTTCGGCAGCGGCTGCATCACCAAAATCCCATGAATTGCCGGGTCGCCGTTGATGGCTTGAAAGTTTTTTACCACTTCGTCTTCCGTGATTGATTCAGGATAATGAAAGGCTTTGACGTCAATGCCGGCTTTTTTCATCGTTGACGTAGCTGATTTTTCATAAGACACAGAAGATTCATCATCACCGACCCGCACGATTGCCAGTGCAGGAGCCACATTGTTTTCTTTCAATTTCTCGATTGTTTCTGCAGCTTCAGTCCGCAATCTCTTAGCTACATCTTTTCCACGCAAATCCATCATTTTGTTGTCCCTCCTGATTGTGATGACGAAGCCGGCCACTTTCCTGTTTCCAAGTAGATCGTGGTGGCCTCGTATACATTCTCCGCTTCGTGCCGACCGTCTTTCAGCAGTTGTTTTCCTTTTTTCAACAGCACTTCTTTTTGTTGGCCGTCTTTCATTCCACGCGCGTTCACCAGTACATTCAACCATGCAGCTTCCAAGGTGGTCCGGCAGAACAGAACACCAACTGCGATGTCATTCACGATGGAGCCTGCCACACTGTGTTCCGCCAATCTACGATAGAGATGAAGAACAGATTGCACCACTTCCATGGTTTCCAACGGAGGTTGTGCCGCTTGATTCAATCCTTCTTCAATCTTTTGGGACCGGAGCTTTTTCTCTTCGTCCGTGTCCTTCGGCATCTTATAGGCTTCAGCCACCGGTTCGAACGCTTCCGCGTCTTCTGCGCTCAGCTGTTCCAATCGTTCTTTCCATTTCCCTGCTTCTTCCAATATATCAATCAATTGCTCTCTGTGATCCTGGTGCTTCTTTTTGTTTTTTTCAATATCTGCGACCATCTGTGCTAAGGATGCGGACATCGCCCCGACCAAAGCCGCGGCGCTCCCCCCGCCCGGCTTTCCTTCTTTTCTCCCCAGCTCTTCTAGATACTGACGGATTGTTTGTTCTTCCATCTCTTTCCCCCACTAAATTAAAATAATCCTTTGATGCGTCCGGATTCGTCAACATCCACTTGCTCTGCTGCCGGTGCTTTTGGCAGTCCCGGCATACGGAGAATCGTTCCGGTCAACACAACGATGAACCCGGCTCCGGCAGAAACGGACAATTCCCGGACCGCAACATCGAATCCAGTCGGCCGTCCCAGTTTCTTCGCATCATCAGAGAACGAATACTGGGTTTTGGCCATACAAATCGGCAAGTCTCCATATCCCATGGCGGTCAGTTTGGCGGCTTCTTTCTTCGCTTTGGCAGACCATTCCACGCCGTCTCCGCCGTAGATGGATGTGACCACTTTTTCAACTTTTTCTTCCACCGTATCGCTTAACTCGTACACAAATCGGAAATCCTTGTCTTCTTCGCACACTTCGACAACGGCTTCCGCCAAGTCTTTTCCACCTTCTCCGCCTTTTGCCCATACATCAGACAAGACAACGCGGATGCCTTTTGCTTCACAGGCTTCTTTCAACGCCACCCATTCTGCGTCCGTATCTGTCGGGAAGCGGTTGACCGCCACCACTGCTGGAAGTCCAAAGACATCTCGGATATTTTCCACATGCTTAAACAAGTTCGGCAAGCCTTTTTCCACCGCCGCGACATTTTCGTCGGCCAATTCTTTTTTGCCGACGCCGCCGTGCATTTTCAGTGCGCGAAGAGTCGCCACAACGACCACCGCATCCGGTTCCAAATCTGCCATCCGGCATTTGATATCAAGGAATTTTTCGGCCCCCAAATCCGCTCCAAATCCAGCTTCGGTCACCACATAATCGGCGTGTTTCAACGCTGTTTTGGTGGCAATGACACTGTTGCATCCGTGGGCGATATTGGCGAATGGTCCTCCATGGATCAACGCCGGCGTGCCTTCCAACGTTTGAACCAAGTTTGGCTTGAACGCATCTTTCAGAAGCGCCGCCATCGCGCCTTCCGCCTGTAACTGTCCGGCCGTGATGGGTTCGTTGTTGTATGTATACCCAACCAACATATTGGCCAGACGTTGTTTCAACTCGTCCATGGATTGACTCAAACACAAGACCGCCATCACTTCTGACGCAACGGTGATATCGAACCCGTCTTCCCGCGGCATGCCGTTTGTCCGGGCACCCAATCCGCTGACAATCGAGCGGAGTTGACGGTCGTTGATATCCATCACCCGTCTCCACGTAATGCGGCGCGGATCAAGGTTCAAGGCGTTTCCTTGGTAGATGTGGTTGTCAATCATCGCGGCCAGTAAGTTATTGGCTGAAGTGATGGCATGAAGGTCACCGGTGAAGTGAAGGTTGATGTCTTCCATCGGCACTACCTGCGCATACCCGCCTCCTGCCGCGCCGCCTTTCATTCCAAAAACCGGTCCTAAAGAGGGTTCGCGAAGTGCAATCATGGCTTTTTTCCCGATTGCCTTCAATCCGTCTCCCAATCCGACAGTGGTCGTGGTTTTCCCTTCTCCAGCCGGTGTCGGTGTGATGGCCGTCACCAAGACCAATTTGCCGTCGACTTTCTCTTCCAGATTCGCCAACATTTCTTCGGAAAGTTTGGCTTTGTATTTCCCGTAGTGCTCTAACTGATCTGATGTGATTCCGACTGATTCGGCAATTTCTTCAATCGGCCGCATCGCGGTTCCTTGTGCAATTTCAATATCGGACTTCCAAGTCATTTTAATCCCCCTAATGAATCAGGTTCCCATCTGGACACCCGGATTCCTTCTATTTTTATTAATACTTATTATATCATAGAGAATTACGGTTTTTCTTCTTATTCTCCTGTCTGATTCTGTACAGAAACTATGTCCAATTTTTTTCTGAGTGAAAAACATTGTCCTGCCGCTTTTTGGGGACGAGCTATCATATATTCCTGTGGAATTCAAGACTGTTTCTTCTCTAAAAATAACGTAAAATAGAAAATGCGCTGTCCACTAAATGATGTGCGGATGTGTGAAACAAAACACTAAATGTAGTGTTTCACAGCGAAATGCGCACCATTAGTGGCTCTGCAAATTTAGAGGTCTAAAAATTTGTAGTCCAAAAAACTATATAGTATACTCAGTATGAACTACCATATGTTGTGTCGCGGAACACTAATCCGTCTATATAGGGTATTTTTCGTTGAAAAAAACCCTTTAGCACAAGTTTTCAGGACCTTTCATTGAAGCTTGTCCAAGCAAAAAATACATAGGAGAGTGATAAAAAATGGCGATGAACACCCTTGCCAAACCTCAGTTAAACATTGAAAAACTGAACAACGACATCCGACAATTTCCTCCTGTCCACCCGATCACAGAAGACATGCACATCACACACAAAGGCGTATCTCGGATGGTCATGTTGGACCGGTATTCGTTCAAAGACACTGCAAAAGTGACATTGTCTGAGGGCGACTTGGTTGTATTGACCATCAAACCCGACCCGAAATATCCGGCTCGCGGAATTGGATACGTCCAATCAATCGACCGCGCTCGTAACGAAGCACTTGTATTAGTGGAAGAAGAATACCAGGCAAATATCGAAGACCCAGAAGAACGCGAGACAGGCATTGTCCGCTGCAGCTTGGACGTCATCGAAAAACCGTTGGAAATCTTTTACGAACAAATTGCCAAACGGAACGCAACCGGATTGGCTGAAACAGAAACCGATCCAGCAAAACGCAAAGCGGCTTTCGAAGCTTTCTACAAACAGCTTTCAAGCTTGAACTTCATTCCTGCAGGACGTGTTCTTTACGGAGCCGGCTCACAGACAAACGTTACGTACTTCAACTGTTACGTGATGCCGTTCATTCCAGACTCCCGCGAAGGCATCTCCGAGCACCGCAAACAAGTCATGGAAATCATGAGCCGCGGCGGCGGAGTCGGAACAAACGGTTCGACCCTGCGTCCACGCAACACATTGGCACGCGGCGTAAACGGAAAATCGAGCGGTTCGGTTTCTTGGTTGGACGACATCGCGAAGCTCACTCACCTTGTTGAGCAAGGTGGCTCCCGTTAACACCATGGCGGGAGAAAAATTCCGAGAATTGCTGGAACACCCTAAAGCTCAGTAAGCCAAAACGTAACTGGAAACGGTAAGCGTGAAGGCTGCGAAAGCAGAAAAAATTACTGAGATGGCATATGTTGCAAAACAAGTCACTAAGTGCTGAAAAAAATGGGCAATCAGCAGCCGAGCTCCTGTTCCGAAAGGATGGAGAAGGTTCAACGACTACCGAAATTTCCTAAAACTTTTTTCTCTCTTTCAAATGAGTTATAGTAGAAGAAAAGAGCTCAACATGGAGGAAAAACGAATGGAAAAAGTAGGCCGTAATCCACGGAGACGTGTTTACGGGGCACGGGACAAAGAAGAGATAATCAAGACGGTAAAACGGTTATACAATAAAGGACATAGTTTAGTAGACATAGCTAGGATTACTGGTGTAAACAGAGGGACTCTTTCTCGTTGGAATAATGATTTGCAATTTATAAAAATGAGAACCCCCGGAGAAGCAGGAAAGTTAAAAAGCAAAATATATGACTATGATGAAGATTACTTTGAAAATATAAACACATTCAATAAAGCTTACTTGTTAGGATATATCGCGGGAGATGGGACCATCCGAGATGATATCAAAAGAAAAAGACTTATCCTTACTCTTGCTGAACAAGATAAGCAATTATTAGATGATATAGCTAAAGAGTTGCAGATGGAAAAATTAGTGAAGTTCAGAAAGCGAAATGCCGAGAACGAACAAAACAAATACTCTTTAGTCATCAATTGCACAAAAATGTGTGACGATCTAATTAAGTTGAATGTTACTCCTAGAAAAACCGGAAATGAAAAATGGGTTGATTTAGGTGATCAAAGACTTCAATGGTCCTTTCTTCGAGGATTTTTCGATGCAGACGGTTCTATACGGGTTTACACTAGATATGGATACACCAAAGCTAGAATGGGATTCACTGGGAATAAAGAATTTTTAACAGACATATTGCAATTCTTAAAAATCCAAGGTTTCGCAAAAGGTGTAAATGCTATCTCTCCTAAACAAGGCTGCTATGACCTCTACCTCAGCAGTGTAAAAGACTTAAAGAAAATTTTTCCTTTATTGTATAGAGACGGCGATATCAAGTTGAATCGCAAATATGATATATTCTCTTCTTTGATGATATAGTCTGAACTCATGTGAAAGCATGAGAGGATGGCAGAAATGTCCATCCCGACCTATTCAACATAGGTTTGTAACAATGCGCGTGGGGCACAAATGATCATGCTGGCGGATTGGCATCCTGACATTATTGAATTTATTATTTCCAAAATGCAGAACGCCCGCGTTCTCCGCTACTTGATCGAGAACACTCAAGACGAGCAGATCAAACAAGCAGCAGAAGAAAAATTGAAATTTACACCGTTCACAGACCGTGAATTGGATATGTACCGCGGAATCGTGAAATACAAAGACTTCCCTGGACACGGCGGCTTCTCTCCTGACGTCATCAAAGACGCAGAAACGAAACTCCGTGAAGGCGGAACGTACAGTGTCCACAACCCGGACTTCTTGACCGGCGCGAACATTTCCATCACGTTGACAAACGACTTCATGGATGCTGTCGAAGAAGACAAAGAGTGGACGCTACGCTTCCCGGATGTGGAAAACTACTCTCCGGAAGACATGGCTGCCTACAACAACGACTGGCACGAAGTCGGTGACGTACGCGAATGGGAAGAAAAAGGATTCGCCGTACGCGACTACCGCACCATCCGTGCACGCGAGTTGTGGAAACTGATCAACATCTGTGCCACTTACTCTGCGGAGCCAGGCGTCTTCTTCATCGACAACGCCAACAACGATACAAACGCGAAAGCTTACGGACAAAAAGTTGTTGCGACAAATCCATGTGGGGAGCAGCCGCTCGCTCCATATTCCGTATGTAACTTGGCTGCCGTCAACTTGGCGAATATGGCCAACAAAGTGGACGGTACGGTTGATTACGACAACTTAAGAGAAACCGTTCAAACCGGTGTCCGTATGCAGGACAACGTCATTGACGCCACTCCGTATTTCTTGAAAGAAAACGAGAAGCAAGCCCTCGGTGAGCGCCGAATCGGTTTGGGCGTCATGGGGTTGGCGGACTTGCTGATTTATACACGCAATCGTTATGGTTCAGAAGAAGGAAACAAAATTGTCGACAAAGTATTCGAGACAATCGCTGTTTCCGCCTATGAAGCATCCATCGAGTTGGCGAAAGAAAAAGGCAGCTTCCCATTCTTAATCGGAAAAACCGAAGAAGAAACAAAACAACTGCGCGAACGCTTCATCAGCACCGGTTACATGCAACGCATGCCAGAGCACGTGCGTCAAGGTATTTTGGAACACGGAATTCGTAACTCCCACCTCTTGACTGTCGCTCCGACAGGTTCTACCGGAACCATGGTCGGCGTCGCAACTGGTTTGGAACCGTACTTCGCGTTCAAATACTTCCGCAGCGGACGTCTGGGTAAATTCATCGAAGTGAACTCCGACATTGTCCAAGAGTACTTGGATGCTCATCCGGAAGCAGATGAAAACAACCTGCCGGACTACTTTGTTGCTGCGATGGACTTGACGCCGGAAGAACACGTGGATGTTCAAACAACCATTCAACGCTGGGTGGACAGCTCCATTTCCAAAACAGTGAACGCACCGAAAGGCTACACCGCTTCCCAAGTGGAAGGTGTCTATGAGCGTCTCTACAAAGGCGGTGCAAAAGGCGGAACCGTTTATGTGGACGGCTCCCGTGACACTCAAGTCTTGACGCTTAAAGCGGAAGAAAACGTTGTGGACGAAGAAGTTCATATCGGAAAAGAACCGCGTGTCGTTGAAGACAAAGAAGAGTTGGAACAATTGGTTGACCAAGCACAAAACGAACACGTGAAAACACACGGTCACACAGACGATGTGGTTTATGGATCCGATATCGGAGACACCTGCCCAATCTGCCGTAAAGGTACGGTAGAAGACATCGGCGGATGCAACACTTGCACAAACTGCAGTGCGCAGCTGAGATGTGGACTATAAAATTTACGATGACCACGGAGATTCTTTCTCCGTGGTTTTTTCTTTGGGTGGAATGAGCTTATCTCTAACAAAGAAGAAGAAAAGGAAAATTCTTTGTGAGAGAGAACGGTTCTCTCCCACAAAGAAATCGACATTCAAGCAGTCTTTGTCGTAGAAAGAGGCTTTCTTCAACAAAGAAAGAAAAAAATAAATTTCTTTGTAGGGGAAACTTTATTCCTATTGAATAAAATTCATCTCTCCCCCTTCTCCTAAAACATGTATGCAGCGGGTTTCATCCTTGTTTTGTCATACAATTCCCAAATAAAAAATGCCCGTTTTATTATTTGAAGCATTCATATTAATCGACTTTTCCCACTTTTTCCCGTATATTTTATGTATCTAGAACAGGTAAAGGAGGGATGATAATGAAAGCTCTGGACAGAATTGCACTGGCTTTATTGATTATCGGTGGGTTGAACTGGTTGCTTGTCGGACTTTTTGAATTTGATCTTGTTGCTACTTTATTTGGCAGCCAAACAGCGCTTCTTTCAAGAATCGTATACGTCCTAGTTGGTTTATCTGCACTGTATTGTCTCAAATACTTCAGTTACCAACCGCGAGGATACCGTGACCGCACCTAGCTAAAGAAAAAGACCTCCTTCCCTGCTCTTGCAGGAAGGAGGTCTTTTTTATTGTATTCATTAAAAGCGCAGTTTGTCTCTGTCTTTTCCACGGTTGAGGTCGCGCCACTGCAAGAACCCGGCGTCCAGTCCCCGTAAGAGGATTTCTGCGGTTCCCAAGTTGGTCGCCAATGGAATTTCATATACATCGCTCAAACGCAACAGAGCAGAAATATCCGGCTCGTGTGCCTGGGCAGTCAGTGGGTCACGCAGGAAAATAATCAAGTCCATCTTGTTACCCGATACATAAGCACCGATTTGTTGGTCTCCTCCAAGCGGGCCTGACTTGAAACGGTGAACCGGTAAACCTGTCGCGTCGATGATGCGTTGTCCTGTCGTCCCTGTAGCGAACAACGTGTGTTTCTCCAGAATGTTTCGGTACGCTAACGCCAACCGTTCCATTTCGTCTTTCTTTTTATCGTGTGCGATTAATGCAATGTTCATCCGTGTTCCTCCCAAGTGCCAAAATCATTTCTTATGAATCCATCATACCACAGTTTTTCCTCAAGAGACCGGTTTCCCCTTCTTTTCCTCCTCTGAGCCTATCGGTTGAAGAGAAAGGAAGAGTTTCGGTACACTAAGTTTAGACACCAAACAAGGAGGGATTTATCAGTATGAGTAAAAAAATTGCTTCTGTTATGACGGATTTGTTTGAAGACGTGGAGTTTACTTCTCCAAAAGAAGAGTTGGAAAAGGCCGGCCACGAAGTGGTGACCATCGGTTTTGAAGCCGGAGAAACAGTGGAAGGCAAAAAAGGCGAAGCGTCTGTCACCATAGATAAAGGCATCGATGACGTGTCACCGGACGAGTTTGATGCCTTGTTGATCCCTGGTGGGTATTCCCCTGATAAACTGCGCAAAGACGAACGATTCTTGGCTTTCACCAAAGCATTTGCCGACAGTCAAAAACCCATCTTTACGATTTGCCACGGTCCACAATTGATGATCAATGCGGAAATTGTCAAAGGCAGAGACATTACGGCGGTTAAACAAGTACAAGTCGACTTGCGAAATGCAGGTGCGAACGTCAAAGATGAAGAGGTCGTCATCGATGATTCCGGCATCATTTCCAGCCGCACCCCAGATGACTTACCGGCTTTCAATGAAGCCATCGTCAAAGCATTGGACAAATAAAAATAAGAAATCTTTTATTCGTTCAAATAGAACTCTTAATCTTTCTTAAGGAGAATCTTGCTTTGATTTGTTATAGTATGACCAGTGCTTAAAAAACAAACCATCTCTTTTCTCCCCCCTAATGAAAAGAGCAAGTTAGAAGACCGCCTGATGAGAGGCGGTCTTTTTTGTATGTAAAAGACGATAAATAGTGAAAAAAAACCGTCTTCCAAAAAACTTTTTTTATTCTTTTTTGTTTTCTCACACGGAAATCATACTTTCAGCTTAAACTGCTCATTGGGTTACAAATAGCGAAAAACCAACACATAATTAAAAAAAACTAAAGAACAAAACTCCAATAGATTTTAAGTAATGGACGTAAACTAGACGTGGGATGAACGTGGAAAATAACCACGGGGCAGCAGGTAAGACGACTTATAAAGTCGTCTTTTTATTTATGTAGATGTCTGAGATAATGCATTAAGGAGGAGGAGGTGATTTTGTGGCCAATGATATCAATCTTAATACTTTTCCAGGTAGCTCTTTAGAGGCTTTAACAATGTTGTATTTAGAAAACCAAGACCTATCTGACTTGTCTCCAACAGAGCTTACTCGCAAGTATTTTGAAGTTTATCATGAGATTCAAACAGCTTTCAGAAACCGGACAAGAGACAGTTCCGGAAAAACATATATTCCTTAGTGAGATATACACAGGCCTCAGAGTTTTCTGGGGCTTTCTTTTTAGCTTAAACACCATAGAAAGGAACTGATAAAATGCCCAAACCAGTTAAGATTGACTTTGATGCAGTAGAAATGAATCCAGATCGAGCAAAAATCAAATATGGTAATAAAGACCTGAATAATTCATAGCTCTAATTTAAAGCTGTTTTCTTGAATAAATTGCCTATTTTTATATTAGGCAGATACTTTCTTCTAAAATATTGTGTTTTCGAACAGGATTCTTAGGGAAGAAGGACCTATTAAAAATCCTTTGTCTATTTAAGGGCAGACTGATCCCTTGAAATAATCAGTTAAAACTTTATGCGATAACTCCTCTAAATACATTGTCTGGATCGCCGTAGGCGTTCGAAAACCTTATAAAATTCGTTTTGATACACATGATAACTCGACAGTTTGAGATAGACTTGTCTGCCTGTTTTAACGAGTTTGCCGGCAACTTTGAGCAATGTCAATCGTATAGAAT
>NZ_AUCD01000014.1 GCF_000429585.1 Atopococcus tabaci DSM 17538 | reverse complement strand
CTGTAGGCATAAAGAAGAGACATGATGAGTGGTTTTGGGTGATAGGCAGGACGACCGTCCTGAGTCTCAAAAATTTTAAAGTAATGATCGTCTAATGAATCGACAAAGTTATAGATAGAAAAAACAATATGGTTGGGATCAATACAAGTAGATAATTCTAATGGAAGTGAAGTTTGATTCATGTTATATTGTACGTACATAAAAAGCACCCCTTTAATGTTTAGTGTCGTTACTAATATTATATCAGGGTGCTTTTTGTATGCCTAATTATATATAGCAAAAACGACGAGAAAATTAGTTAATCTAATTTCTCGTCGTTTTTATTTAGTGGCTTTTGTCCCAGCCTCTTTTATTTGTCTTCTTTTTCGTCCAGCCACGGCGGCAGCATGGAGACCGCTTCTGCAAAGCGGATGTTGAAGTCTCTGTCTGTCAGGCGCTTTTGGCGGCGCATCTCATACCCTTCGCACACCATCTTCTCTTCTGTCGTTTCCGGTTGAATTTGCGGGAGCTTGATGAGTTCATCCTCGTGTTCCTTTACCACCACAAAGGAAATGAAACTCGTCGCTCCGATGTATCGTTCACCCGTAACCAAGTCTTCTCCCATCACTTTGGCAAAGACTTCCACGGAGGTGTTTCCGGCCCCTGTCACGTATGTTTCTACGCAGACCGAATGCCCGGAATGAATGGGATGAAGAAAATCCAATTTGTCCATCGACGCGGTGACGATGGAATTGTTCCGAGCAAAGCGGGACACCGATATTGACGCTGTATCGTCGATAAGGCTCATCAGTTTTCCGCCAAACAACGTGGCATGATGGTTTAAATCGGAAGGAAAAACACGGTGAGTTTGAACCACTTTTGTTTCCGTACATGTTTTTACAGTTCGCTTGTCTTCAGGCATATCTTTCTCTCTCTTTCTTTCCGTTATTACACTACGTATAACATCAACGCAATGGCCAAGACTCCCATCATCATGGACAAAAGCATATTTTTTGTTTTATAAGCCAAATAAAAGACGATGATGGAAGGAATCAGTTTGGCATTGTCGAACGGATGAGCGTTGAATGTGTCGTTCCAAAAAAAGATATCTGAAAAGACCAACGCAGAAAAAATGGCCACCGGGATAAACGACATCCATTTTTTCAACGGCGCAGAAATCTCGCGGTTGCTCAGCATCAATACCGGCAGCACACGTGGAAGATACGTCACCACTGCCATTCCGATAATCAGCCACATTTGACTACTTGTCATACTGCATCGCCTCTTCTTTCTCTGGTTTTTCCTGTCGACGGCTGTCAAGCAGATAGCCGGCAAACGAAGCAATCAGCGCTGCGATTACCAATGAGATGTTGTGCTGCAGCAGAGCCTTCAGTATGACGGCCGAAATACCGGCAACGATTCCCACCACGAGATGCGCTTTAGAAACAAACTGCTCCAAAAGCATACAAATAAACATGGCAATCAACACATAGTTGACAACAGCTGTATGGATGTGGAGAGTTGTCCCGATCATCCCACCTGCTACCGTGCTGAGGACCCAGGAAGAATAGGCCAAAATATTGGCCGCCAGTCCTTTTTCCGGAGACCAGTTGCCTGTGGTGAAGCGGTGGGTATTCAATCCGAACGCTTCATCCGTCAACGTATGGCTGAACAGCAGAAGGAACGGGTACGACTTCTTCTTCAAATAACCTGAGATACTCGAAGACATCAATAAATGCCGTAAATTTAAAAAGAAGGTCATCAGTATGATAGATGGCACCGTGGCACCGGCCGCTGCCATCGATGCGGTCATAAATTGAGCGGCACCGGCGTAGACGAGCAGGCTCATCAAAAAGATGCCGAATGTGGAAAACCCGGCACTCTGCAGAGCCATTCCACCTGCGATCCCTAAAGGTATATAACCGACAGCAACAGGAATCATCTGCTTACATCCTTCCAACCAATCTTTCTTTGTCATAAAAGCCCACCCCCTAAATCACTTGACCGCTATTATATCATATTGCTGGAATGTTTCGGATGAAAAAATGGAATTCCTGTCTGTCGGTGCATCAAAAAAGGAGAGGCGCTCGGCCTCTCCCTTCTTCATACGATAGTGCGATTCCTTCACACACAGTTTACAGGATGGAAATTGTCTATTCCATCTTCCGCTTTTCATCGAAATGTCTGTTGTCTACATACTTGGAATCACACTACCATTAGCGCACTCTCGAGTTTCAGCAAGTACTTCTTCGATCTTGCTTACTTCTTGTTCCAGTTTCAAACTTCAGCTTCTGTCTCGACTGGTACATTCTTTTTCAATACGTGTACAGTGGTTGACTTCCAAAACTTTTTGCTTGTCGCTGAATAGAGAGTGCGCCTGGACGACCTTTCACATCGTCCCCTCGAACCATGAAGATGGTTCTGTCGTAAAGAGCGATATGCATTCTTCCGACAGCTTTGCATCTCCCTCTCTACGTCTATAACATAGCATGCAACCGCCAACATTACAAGTGTTATTTAATATTTTTTCGAAAGTTTTTTTGAGTTTATTTTTAAGCGTAAAAAAGCCTGCAAATCAGCATTTAAATACTGAATCGAAGGCTTTTTGCAAGAGTCTTAAGCGTTCTCGATGATTTCATGGATCAACGGAAGAGCATCTGCTTTTTCTTCAATGGAAATGCTTTGCAATACTTTCTCTTTCACATCCTGAACGTCTTCGCGGTTGCTGTGGAGAAACGCCAACGGTTCTCCTTGTTTAACCCGGTCACCCACTTTTTTGTTCAACACGATTCCGACCGCCAAATCAATGCTGCTCTCTTTTGTTTCACGCCCCGCACCGAGCATCATGGATGCCACACCGATGCTGTCGGCCACGATATGAGACACAACCCCATCTTTTTCGGCTTCCACCGGGATTTGGTATTCTGCCTGTGGGAGTTTTTCCGGATGATCGATGACATCTGGGTCACCGCCTTGGGATGCGACAAACTGTTTGAATTTTTCCAAGGCTTTGCCATTCTCCAAGTTTTCTTGCAGCAACGCTTTGGCTTCATCCAAATCATTGCCCACACCTCCCAAATGTGCCATTTGGCTGCCCAACACGAGGCAGAGTTCCGTCAAATCTTCGGGACCTTCTCCTTTCAACGTGTCGATGGCTTCTTTGACTTCCAAGGCATTTCCGATGGCATATCCAAGCGGCTGGCTCATATCTGAAATGACTGCCATTGTTTTCCGTCCCACCTGGTTTCCGATACGGACCATGGCTTGCGCCAGTTCACGGGCGTCTTCCACGGTCTTCATGAATGCACCGGCACCCGTTTTCACGTCAAGCACGATGGCGTCCGCTCCCGAAGCAATCTTTTTGCTCATGATGGAGCTGGCGATCAACGGAATGGATTCAACCGTACTGGTGACATCTCGAAGAGCATACAATTTTTTGTCGGCCGGTGTTAAGTTCCCGGACTGCCCTACGACCGCCACTTGGTTTTTGTTGACCAAGTCAATGAATTCTTCTTGGGAAATCTCCACATGGAAGCCTGGAATGGACTCCAACTTGTCAATCGTGCCGCCGGTATGCCCGAGTCCTCTTCCGCTCATTTTGGCAACCGGAACACCGAGACTGGCAACCATGGCGGCCAATACCAATGTGGTGGTGTCGCCGACGCCCCCGGTGGAGTGTTTGTCCACTTTCACACCTTGAATGGCAGACAGGTCAATCTGTTCCCCTGATTCCACCATCGCCTGCGTAAGAGATGCGCGCTCATCGTCCGTCATATCATTAAAGTAGATGGCCATCAGCATGGCACTCATTTGATAATCTGGAATGCGGCTTTCGGTGTAGCCTTCAACCATCCATTGGATTTCTTGCGCGGTCAGTGCTTCTCCGCGCTGTTTTTTTTGAATTAAATCAACCATTCTCATAAACGTTCCCCTCCTGCAATCGACATTAAAGCGTTTCCTCTATATTCTATCACACCATCTATGCGAACAGATTGATTTTATTCGTTTTTTACTTCTCTCTCATCCTGACCACATTTTTCATAAAAATGGAATGTAAGCGCATTCTCGTTATGGTGAAATGGGACAAAGAAAATGAGGAGGCCAACACATGACAAGCAGAAAGTTAAGCGCTTTTTTAGAAAAGAGCCTGAGGGAGTTGCGTGAACAAGGCTTGTACAATGAAATTGATACGGTTCAAGGTCCCAACGGTCCTGTCATCACCATCAACGAAAAAACGTTGATTAACCTGTCGTCCAATAACTACTTAGACTTTGCCAACGACGAACGGTTGAAAAATGCCGCCAATGAAGCGACGAACATATATGGTGCCGGAGCCGGTGCTGTGAGGACAATCAACGGAACCCAAACAATCCATGACGAATTGGAACGAAAGCTGGCACAATTCAAACAAACCGAGGCCGTCATTGCTTTCCAATCCGGATTCAACGCGAATATCGGGGCCATCCCCGCCATCAAGACCAAATAAGATGCCATCCTCTCAGACGAGCTCAACCACGCGTCCATCATTGATGGCTGCCGGTTGTCCGGCGCCAAAGTGATTCGTGTACGCCACCAGGACATGGATCATCTCCGGGGAAACAGCAAAAGAAGCAACCGAAAGCGGACGGTACGAAAAAGTCATGTATATCACGGACGGCGTCTTTTCCATGGATGGAGATGTGGCCAACCTTCTTGAAATTGTGGAAATCGCAGAAGAGTATGATTTGATCACCTATGTGGATGATGCACACGGTTCGGGCGTGATGGGGAAAGGCGCCGGTACCGTGAAACATTTCGGACTGCAAGATAAGGTTGATTTACAGATGGGCACCTTGTCGAAAGCCGTCGGTGTGGTCGGGGGCTATGTTGCAGGAAAACAAGAAGTCATCGACTGGCTGAAAGTACGGGCACGTCCATTTTTGTTTTCCACTTCCATGACTCCAGGAGCAGCCGCCGCCATCATCCAAGCTGTTGACATCATGATGCATTCCACAAAAGAGCATGAACAATTATGGGAAAATGGCCGTTATTTGAAAGAAGGGCTCGAGACATTAGGGTTTAACATCGGGCATTCGGACACGCCTATCACCCCGTGCATCGTCGGGGAAGAAAAACTGACCCAACAGTTTTCCCGCCGTCTCCAGGAAGAAGGTGTCTATGCCAAATCCATCGTCTTCCCTACAGTCCCAATGGGAACCGGACGTCTGCGCAACATGCCGACTGCAGCCCATACAAAAGAAATGTTGGACCAAGTGCTTCTTGTCTACGAAAAAATCGGAAAAGAACTCGGCGTGATCTAGCCTTGAAGTCCCAGGAGCAGCTGTCAAAATTTTTTCCGGCTGCCGCCCAATTCTCGGGGGAGGAAAATACGATGAAAAAAATATTGATTACTGGAGCATTGGGGCAGATCGGTTCTGAACTGACTGCCCGTCTGCGAGAAGTTTACGGATCACAAAACGTTATCGCGACCGATATCCGCCAACCTGAATTTTCCAACACAGGCACTGGAATTTTTGAGATTTTAGATGTCACCAATCAACAGGATATGGAAATGTTGGTCGAAGAATACCAGCTGGATACCCTCATCCACCTGGCGGCGCTGCTTTCTGCAGTGGCGGAAGCAAAACCGCAGCTGGCTTGGGATGTGAACATGAACGGGTTGATGAATGCAGTGGAAGTTGCCCGGGTGCATGGCTTACAATTTTTCTGCCCCAGTTCCATCGGCGCATTCGGGCCCCAAACGCCGAAAGACCATACTCCTCAAGTCACCATCCAACGGCCGACAACCATGTACGGCATCACCAAAATCAGCGGGGAACTGTTGTCGGATTACTATTTTCATAAGTTCGGCGTCGACACCCGCTCTGTCCGTTTCCCTGGTTTGATTTCTTACGACACTCTCCCGGGAGGCGGAACAACCGATTATGCGGTGGATATTTTTTATGAGGCCCTGCACAAAAAGACCTACGCTTCTTTCATTGCGGCAGGTACCAAAATGGATATGATGTACATGCCAGATGCCATTGACGCCATCATCCAGTTGCTGGAAGCCGATGCCTCCCGCTTGCATCACCGCAATGCGTACAATATTTCTGCGATGAGTGTCGCCCCGGAAGACATCGCCCGGGCCATTCAAAAGTACCTCCCTGAGTTTGAACTCACATACGCTGTCGATCCTGTCCGTCAAAGCATTGCGGAGTCCTGGCCGAATTCCTTGGATGTGTCCTGCGCAGTAAATGAATGGGGCTTTTCTCCAAAATACGATTTGGACCGTATGACTAAAGACATGTTGAAAAAGTTGAACAAAAAGTTGGAAACGAGTGTCGCTCTATAAACCGCACAAAAAAGAGCCGGGTGCATCGTCAGCAACCCGGCTCTTCATTCTATCTTTTATCGCACCTGCTTAAGCCAGCCATCCCAGCCAATAGCCAACGATTCCCACTACAAAAATACCCAAAATAATGGTCAGCGGGCTGACTTTTCTGCGCAACAGCCACATCACCAAGAAAGTGAGGAGCAGCGGCAGCAGACCAGGTATCAATTGATCGAGAATGCCTTGGACAGTGGTGACCACTTCTTCCCCAGTTTCAGGGTTCTCTGCACGGGACACAACCAGCGGCACGTTGATGGTCGTCCACTCGTTGACCAATGCCCCCATGATGAACAATCCTAATACAGACGAGCCAACAGTCAATTTTTGGAGCAGGCCTCCGCTCATATCTTTGATGAGGTTCGTTCCCGTTCGGTAGCCATAATCCAAACTCCAATACCGGAATCCTACCCGCAGCACATTGAACAGGACAAAGAACAAAATCGGTCCTAAAATGCTCCCGTTCAAAGCCAAACCTGCACCCAGCGCCGCGATGATCGGCCGGGCGGTTCCCCACCAAATCGGGTCTCCCACGCCCGCCAAAGGCCCCATCATTCCGACTTTCAGTCCATTGATGGCTCCGTCATCAATCGGTGCGCCTTTCCGTCTCTGTTCTTCCATCGCCGCCGTTACGCCAAGAATCGGCGACCCCATGAATGGCTGTGTATTAAAAAATTCCAAGTGACGCTTCATTGCTTGTCTTCGGTCCTCGTTATTCTCCGGGTACAATTTTTTCAAGAACGGAACCATGACAAACAGGAATCCCAACGCATGCATCCGTTCAAAGTTCCATGAAGCCTGCCAGAAATTGGACCGCCAAAACGCATTGTTGATTTCTTTTCTTCCAAACAGCCGCTCATCTTTTTTTTCGGTTGCCATAAGTGCGTCAGTCCTTTCTTAATCCAATTCATCGTCCAAGTCGTCATCCAATGAGTCTTTGCTGCCTTCCGGATCTGCTGCGGTTCTTGCGGCAGCGGGTTGATTGAACTGCGGGCTGAGCTGGACATATAAGAGAGCCAATACCAAACCGATAATTCCCATTCCAACCAAGTTATAATCCCCGAAAGCTGCCATGGTGAACCCTAAGAATAGAAACGGCATCAATGAACGTGTCCGCATCATGTTGATGACCATTGCGTACCCGACGACCACAATCATTCCTCCGGCTACGTTCAACCCGCCGATGATGACTTCCGGAATCGCCCCTAAAAAGTTTTGGACCGCATCGGTTCCTACGGTCAATGCAACGATCAAAGCGGGAACGGCTACGCGCAAGGCCTGCACGAACAATGCTGAAATATGGAGGATATCAATCATCCGGAAGTTTCCTTCTTCCGCTGCTTTATCTGCTCCGTGCTGGAAAAAGACAGTAACCGTACGTGCCACAATGGTGAGTACTTGACCGGCCGCCGCCAAAGGAATCGCCAACGCAATCCCGGCTCCGATGTCTTGGTTTCCTGCAATAACGAAAATGGTGGAGATGATGGACGCCAGTGCCGCATCCGGAGCTTGCGCTGCCCCGATGTTCATCCACCCCAATGCAATCATTTCAAGTGTCCCGCCGATGATAATGCCGGTTGTGAGATCGCCCAATACAAGTCCTGTCAGCGTACAAGCGATGAGTGGACGGTGCATTTGAAATTCGTCCAACACACTCCCCATACCTGCGATACCAGCAACAAGGAAAAGCAATACAATTTGCAATGTTGACAACGCCATCCAGGCTCATCCTTTCTTTTCCTTACAGATTGTTCTCATTCAGCAACTTGATCATGTTTTGTTTTGGATCATTGACCACGCCCCTTACATCCAGCTCAATGCCTCTGTCCGCCAACCTTCTGAAACAATCCGCTTCTTCTTTGTTGACAAAGTTGGATTTGTTCAACTTCACCTTCCCTTCTTTATACGAAATCCCGCCAATATTGATGGATTCGATGGACACGCCTTGCTCGATCAACTTCTCCACATCAAACGGATTGGTGAACAGCAGCATCACCCGGTCGTTTTCATATTTCGGGTTGTTGTACACACGCACCATTTTGTCTACGCCGACCACACTCACTTTCACACTCGGAGGAGCCACTTGTTTCAATAAGGTGGACCTCACTTCGTCTTTGGCAACTTCATCATCCACTACAATGATTCTACTGACGTTGGAATCTTTCACCCAAACAGTGGCCACTTGTCCATGAATCAATCGATCGTCAATCCGTGCAAGTCCGATTTTCATCTACAACTCATCCTCCTCTACTTCGTCTTTTTTCTTCAACGCCTGGTCAAACAGTTGGACGCTCATTTTTCCCGTCTCCACCGCCAATCGGGCAAGTTCTGCCAATGGCGTCAGACTCCTTTGCGCCATGATTTCCAACAGCATCGGAATATTGACCCCCGCCACCAGTTCTGTGTCGGGCAACTCCATGGCAATGCGGGCTCCTGCATTGAACGGGCTTCCTCCGAACAAATCGACCAAAATCAGCAACCCGTCGGATGTATCCAACGCTTCGAGTTCTTTTTTGTACTTTTCTACAAGTGAATCCGTGTTTTCACCCGGAAGAAAATCCAATACTCTAACATTGTCTGAAGGTCCCATAATCATTTTCACTGAACGAAGCATTTCTACACCCGCTTTTCCGTGTGTACAGATCAGTACTGCCGTATTCATGAACAACCTCCTCACTTTTCGTTTTCGTCCGCCGACAAAAGCTGAAGTTTCGCCTTCATTATACAAAGCCATCTGTTTTAATGCAAGCGTTTACATTATTATGCAGACAGCTATAAGACACCCATCGCGTCAGGAAATGGGTGCCTCTTTTGCTTTATTTATTGCTTAACGGACGTCTTTCACTTCTGGCCCGTCTTCGTAACCGACAATGACCGTGTGCACACAATCCAAGAACAATCCGTGCTCGACAACGCCGGTCAGACCATCCAGCCACTCGCCCAATTGATGCGGGTTGGTGATTTCGTTCATCTCAAGGTCGATGATGTAATTGCCGCTGTCTGTTTGGTAGGTCTGTCCGTCTTCATCTGTTCGGAGAGTCGGCCGGTACCCTTTCTTCTCAAACAAACGAAGAAGCTGGCCGCTTCCAAAGGACACTACTTCCACAGGCAGCGGGAAGGCGCCCAGTTTGTCGACCAGTTTGCTTTCATCGACAATCCAAATCACTTTATCAGAGTACGAGGCAACGATTTTTTCAAACAGCAATGCACCGCCTCCGCCTTTGATGCCCTGGTAGTCGGCACTGATTTCATCGGCTCCATCGATGGTCACATCAATTTTTTCCACCTCATCGATGTCTTTCAAAGGGATGCCGACAGATTGTGCATGTTCGGATGTACGGGACGAAGTGGTCACTCCTGTTATGGTCAATCCTTCCTCTTTGATCCGCTTGCCTAAAGCTTCCACCATGTAGTAGGCCGTTGAGCCGGTTCCCAGCCCCACCACCATGCCTTCTTCCACGAATTCAGCCGCTTTGTACCCAACCATTTTTTTTAATTCCATTGCCCGCACCCTTTCTTTTATTTGCTTGATTGATTCTCCATCCTTTAAGCTGCAAAAACCACTTCGAATTCCACACAGAGAATATCCATTTTTGTGGAGAATTCCAATTCATTTCTCTCGAGGACACGTTTGAAAAATGGTTTGTGATTTTCTCTCCATGTTTCCAATGAACGGTCCTCTTCTCCCGCCTTGTAGGCGAAACTCTCAGACACTTCATCAAAAGGACATATCTGGCCATCCAATATTTGGATGACGGCGACAGCCACTCCTGTGCTGTCCAACAGCACATAATGGTCGTTCACTTCCGGACACGAGATGCCCTCTGAACGCATCGCCTCCACTGGATAGCTGTATACTGTCTTCAACCCGGACAACACCAATACATTCGACCATTTGGTATAGTCTTCTGAGTCTCCCAGTTTCCATACACCATCGCATCGTTCCGGAACACTCGGGTGATTCGTACTAAACGCTTCCCACAGTCGAACTGCCGTTTCATTTCCCATTCAACTTAACCTCTCTCATTTGTAACTCGTATTCTTCATTGGGTATACTTTGCTCATTTAAAACAAAATCATTCGTATTGTACCATATTCCCTCTTTTTTTCTAGTCTTCTTTTTGTCTTGCTCCCCTGCAGCGTATGGAATAGAAAGTAACCTGGTTGTCTAAGGAACGCACAACATGTAAAATATAAGAATATGTCATTGCTGTACATACCTATACATAAGGAGTGAGTCCATTGAAAGATCAAAAGAAAAGAAGCGCTGTTGACCGCTTTTTAAGTTGGATTGAACGCGTTGGAAACAAAACACCAAACCCGGTAATGATTTTCATTCTCTTGATTGGGGTCATCATTTTTGCTTCATGGGTATTCTCGCTGCTGGGAGTATCTTCTGTTAACCCCGCCACCAACGAAGTGGTCCAAGTCGAGAGCCTGCTGACGAAAAGCAATCTTATCCGTATAATTGAAGAAGCCATCACTAATTTCACCGCTTTCCCGGCCTTAGGACTGGTGTTGACTGTGATGTTAGGGATCGGTTTGGCTGAACGATCCGGTTACTTCGAAGTCATGCTCACATCTGTTGTTGAAAAAGCACCAAAAAATCTTGTGCTTTGGGTGATTATCTTGGTTGGGGTTCTCGGAAACGTTGCAGGAGACGCGGCACCGATTGTGATGCCTCCTCTTGCCGCCATCATTTTCCTGAAGATGGGTTACCATCCGATAGCCGGTGCGATTGTGGGATATGTAGCTCCTCTTGGCGGCTTTGCGGCCAACTTGATTCCCGGCATGTCCGATGCATTGGTTTTTGCCTTTACCGAACCGGCCGCTGCCTTAGTGGACCCCTCCCTGCAAGTGAATGTATTGATGAACTACTACTTTATCGCTTTTTCTACGCCCATCCTTGTCATGGTCATCTATTGGATATTGAAAAAATATACGCTGCCGCGTTTGGGCACGTACAACCCTGAAGACAGAGAAGAACAAGTGGAAGCCAAAGAGTATACCGAGCAAGAACGTGCTGCGGTTAAATGGGGAAATTGGAGTGCGTTGTTGGTCCTTTTAGTTCTCCTTCTCCTGACCATTCCCGAAAACGGCCTGCTGCGGAACCAAGAAACCGGCAGCATCGTCAACGATTCACCGTTGATGAACGGTATCGGCATCATCATGACCATCTTCTTCTTTGTTCCGGGCCTCGTGTACGGAATCAAAGCCGGAACCATTAAAAATTCCCATGACTTTGCTTTCATGATGACCAAATCCATGCAGTCTATGGGAAGTTTTATTGTGATTGTTTTCTTCGCCTCCCAAATGATGGCGTACTTCAACTGGAGCAATTTGGGCACAGTGCTTGCAGTCGAAGGAGCTGGTCTGCTTCAAAATGCCAGCGGTCCTGTACTGATTATAGGGTTCATCCTGCTCACGGCATTCATCAACATGTTTATCGGAAGCGCCAGTTCCAAATGGGCCATTTTGGCTCCAATATTCATTCCGATGTTCATGTTGTTGGACTTCCACCCGGCATTCACTCAGATGGCTTACCGTATCGGTGATTCCATCACGAACCCTCTAAGTCCGATGATGCCCTATATGCCTTTGTTGTTAGCCGTCGTTCAACGTTACGACAAAAAATCCGGAATCGGAACCTTGATGGCCAATGCATTGCCGTATTCGGTAGCAATTGGAATCATTTGGACAGTGCTGTTCATCGTATGGTATCTTATCGGATTGCCGCTGGGACCAAACAGTCCGGTCTTCTTAAGCTGATAAAGAGATGGAGGAATGAAAAATGGAATTATTGACCACTGAATGGATGAAAGACATCGAGTCACGGAAGGAACAAGTGATTGAGTACCGCCGTTATCTGCATCAACATCCGGAATTGTCCTTCCAAGAGTACCAGACAAGCCAGTTCATTTACGACGAAATGAGTAAGCTGGACAATGTGGAAGTCACCCGCCCTACCGAAACTTCTGTGCTGGTGAAAATCACCGGTGGAAAACCAGGGAAAAAAATCGGGTTGCGTGCCGACATTGACGCTCTTCCCATCCAAGAAGAACGCGATGAGTTGGAATTCAAATCACTCAACGACGGCATTATGCACGCGTGCGGACACGACGGACACACCGCCATTTTGATGGTGGCTACCCAGTTTTTGGCGGAGCATGCCGAGGAAATTGAAGGAGAAGTTTACAGCATCTTCCAACACGCCGAGGAACTGCCGCCGGGTGGCGCGCAGGAAATGGTCGCGACCGGCTTGTTCAACGACTTTGACTTCATCTACGGCCATCATTTGATGTCGACTCTTCCTGTAGGGACCATCGACATCAAAAGCGGACCACTCACAGCAAATTCTGATTTATACGAATTGACCATCCATGGAAAAGGCGGACATGCCGCTTACCCGCAGACCAGTATCGACCCGGTCATTATCGGAGGACAGATTTTGGAGAAATTCCAAACCATCATCTCCCGCCGCCTTCAACCACTGCATCCGGCCGTCATTTCAAATACGGTGTTCCATGCCGGTGACCGCAGCGGGTTGAACGTGATTCCAGACAAAGCCTTTTTAGGCGGAAGCGTCCGGACGCACCATGCGGAATCCCGAGAGTTGATCAAAAAAGAAATGGAACAGATGGTCAAAGCAACCTGTGAAGCTTACGGAGCTTCGTATACGTTCCAGTATCATTACGATTATTCCGCCGTAAACAACAACGAAGAAACCACCCAGATTGTTGAAAAGATTGCTGAAAATGTGTTCTCGGGTGAAATCACCCATCTCCCTCCATCTATGGGCGGGGAAGACTTCTCAGCGTTTTCGGACATTGTGCCGTCCACGTATCTTTGGATTGGAGCGGGAAATCCAGAAAAAGGTTATGATTTCCCTCACCACCATCCGAAATTCGCCCTCGACGAAGACAGTTTCTTGACCGGAGTGAAGCTGTTTGCCGCTGTAGCCATGAACTTCTCTCCATTAAGTACAGACAACTAAAAAACAGGCTGCTTCCTTCAAAGGAGCAGCCTGTTTTTTAGTTGTTTAGTTTCTTTGGATTTTGAATTCCAGGAACAAATCATTATAGATGCCGAGGTATTCCGGCCCCAAGTTTTCATATACTTCCAAGCGGTCCATCGTTTCTTCGCTTGGATAAAACTGTTCATCGGAAATGGTTTCTTCCGGCAAAAGTTCCATCGCCGCTTCATTTGGAGTGGAATAGCCAATGTAATCGGCGTTTTGTGCGGCATTTTCCGGTTCCAGCATAAAGTTGATGAACGCATACGCCGCATCCGGATTTTGCGCTGTTTTTGGAATCACCATGTTGTCGAACCACAAATTTGACCCTTCTTCCGGAAGCACATAATGAAGTTTTTCATTTTCCCACATCATATCCGCCGCTTCGCCGGAGAATGTGACGGCAACGGAAGCCTCTTCTTGAATCATATAGGTTTTGATTTCATCGGCTACAATGGCTTTTACACTCGGAACCAAGCCGTCCAGCTTATCAGCGGCTTCTTGCAGTGCCTGATCGTTGGTTGAATTCAAGGAATACCCCAAACTCTGAAGGGACAAGCCCATCACTTCACGCGCGCCGTCGATCAGCATCACGCTTTCTTTCAACGCTGGACTCCATAAATCATCCCATGAATCGAGCGATTCGCCGTCAATCAGAGTTTCATTGTAGACAATTCCCAATGTTCCCCAGAAATAAGGGATGGAATAACGATTCCCGGGATCGAACGGCTGGTCCAAGAAATCCTTCACGAGGTTGTCCATTCCTTCAATGCGCGAATGATCCAATTCCATCAACATGTCTTCTTGAATCATCCGGTCAATCATGTATTCACTTGGAATCACCAAATCATATGCGGTCCCGCCTTGCTGAACTTTGGTGTACATCGCTTCGTTGGAATCGAACGTCTCGTATACCACGCGGTACCCGGTTTCTTCTTCAAACTTCTCCAGCAGTTCCGGATCGATGTAATCTCCCCAGTTATAGAAGTAAAACGTGTTGCCATCGGTGGCTCCGCCTGCCCGGTCTAACTGCACGCTTGCAAGATGCAGAACACCGGACAGCGCCAAAACAGCAACAGCCATTAACGTGAGTTTTTTCAACGTGGGCTCACCGCCTTTTCATGGTTCGTCGGATCTTTCACCGCTGTGCGCTTGCGTTTGTTTTTCTCCAGGCCTTGTTGGATAAAGTAGTAGCCTACAACCAGTCCCAAAGCAAACAAAAACAAAATGGTGCTCAACGCGTTGATTTCCAGACTGACACCTTGACGCGCACGGGAATAGATTTCCACAGACAATGTGGAAAACCCGCCGCCTGTCACGAAAAACGTCACCGCAAAGTCATCCAAAGAATAAGTGAAGGCCATAAAGTAGCCGGCCAAAATCCCCGGTGTGATGCTCGGCAGGATAATCCGGCTCAATACTTGAAAAGAATTGGCTCCCAAATCCCGTGCCGCCGTCACCATGGAATCGTTCATCTCCTGCAGACGCGGCAACACCATCAATACGACAATTGGAATACTGAAGGCGATGTGCGCCAAGAAAACAGACGTGAAGCCCAATTGGAATCCGACCATCGTAAAGAGGATCAACAGGCTCGCCCCGATGATAACATCTGGAGACACCAGCAAAATATTGTTGAAGCTGAGCAGCGTGTTGCGGGTACGGCGCTTTTTGACATAATAGATGCCAATTGCCCCGAATGTTCCGATGATGGTCGCTGCCAGGGCTGACGACAAAGCCAATTTCAATGTGTCCAACGCAATCCGAATCAAGCGGGTGTCTTCAAACACCGCTTGGTAATGTTCCCAAGTGAAGCCGGTGAAGCTGTTCATGGTCCCGCCAGCATTGAATGAATAGTAAATCAAATACGCGATGGGCGCATACAACAACAAAAATACAAAGACCAAGTACAGATTGGCCCATTTGAATGAGCGTTTCTCCATCATTTAGCCGCTCCTTTCTTTCTCTCTCCTGTCAAGAGCATGATCAAGACCATGATGATGATCAACACCACTCCGATCGTTGACCCCATTCCCCAGTTTTGAGTCACCAAGAAGTGCTGTTCGATGGCGGTTCCCAGCGTGATCACGCGGTTACCGGCAATCAAACGGGTCAGCATGAACAAAGATAAGGATGGGATAAAAACAGCCTGCACGCCGCTTCGAACCCCGCTCAAAGACAGCGGAAAAATGACGCGCCGGAATGTTTCCCACTGGCTGGCTCCCAAATCCCGGCTGGCGCTGACATAAGAGGGGTGGATTTCTTCAATGGCATTATAAATAGGCAACAGCATGAACGGTATCTCAATGTATGTCGCAACCAGCAGGAAACTGGCGTCCGTAAACAAAATCTGCTGCCGGCCGACGCCGATAAACGCCAAGAAGTCGTTGACGCTGCCGCTTTGGCTGAAAATGCCGATAAAGGCATAAGCTTTCAACAATACGTTGATCCATGTCGGCAAAATCAGCAGAAGCATCCACAACTGTTTGCGTTTCAACCGCGTCAACAGATACGCTGCCGGGTAGCTGATCACCAATGTCACCAACGTAATCAAAAATGCGTAGAAAAAAGAGCTGAGCGTCATCGAGAGGTAGGTTCCCGAAGTGAAATACTCTACAATGTTTCCGAAAGTAAATTGCCCATGAATGTCAAAGAAGGATTGATAGAGAATCAAAAACAATGGAATGATGACGAATAAGGCCAACCATAATAGATACGGAACAAACAAAAAGACTTTCGGCTTTTTTGTCACACCCGCTCACCTTCTTCCGTATACGTTTCGATACGGGCGTCGAATTCTTCTTCTGTTTCATCAAACCGCATGACGTGAATGTCCTGCGGCTCAAACGACAGCCCTACCTGCTCCCCCACAATCGCTCTGCGTGTGGAATGGACCATCCATTCGTTGCCTTCTTCATCGTAACCGATGATCTCATAGTGAACTCCACGGAACAACTGTGTGTCAATTTTCACGACCAAGTTTCCTCTTCCAGGAGAAGTCAGAATCAAATCTTCCGGACGGACAACCACTTCAACCCGTTCGTTTGGACGCATCCCGCCGTCCACACATTCGAACACTTTGCCGCCAAATGCCACTCGGTAGTCTTCAACCATCGTGCCTTCGACGATGTTGCTTTCCCCGATGAAGTCTGCCACGTACCGGTTGATCGGTTCGTCGTAAATATCGACCGGTGTGCCGCTTTGAACGATTTCGCCCTCTTTCATGACAAAAATTTCGTCACTCATCGCCAACGCTTCTTCTTGATCGTGTGTGACAAAAATGAACGTGATGCCCAAACGTTGCTGCAATTCGCGCAATTCATACTGCATCTCTGTACGGAGCTTCAAGTCCAAAGCCGAGAGCGGTTCGTCCAACAGCAATACGTCCGGTTCGTTCACCAATGCGCGGGCGATGGCTACACGCTGGCGCTGACCGCCCGACATTTCACTGATGTCCCGATTGGCATAGCCTTCCAACCGCATCATCCGCAGTGCTTCAGAGACTTTTTGTTCGATTGTCTTTTGGTTCATCTTTTTGATTCGCAAACCGAACGCAATGTTTTCAAACACATTCATGTGCGGGAACAAGGCATAATCTTGAAACACCGTGTTGACTTTCCGTTTGTTCGGCGGTACATCATTGACTTTTTTTCCATCAATCAAAATGTCCCCGTTGGTTGCATCAGTGAATCCGGCTATCAAGTTCAATATGGTTGTCTTCCCGCATCCGGACGGACCCAGAAGCGTGTAAAACTTCCCCCGTTCAATATCAAACGACACACTTTTCAACACTTCCATCTCGTCGTAACGTTTGCTGACGTCTTCAAATCGAATGATTGTATTTTCTGCCATCTCCAACACTCCTCGCTTTTCACTCACATTTCATTTAACTATAAGTAGGACTCAGTGACCACCATAAGGGCTTGACTCTCTCCGTCCGCATCATTGAACAACTGGTGCTTTTTGTCGGCCCGGAAATAAAGGACATCCCCTTTGTCGGCATAGTACCGTGATTTTCCCAGTTCCAAACAAAGTCTTCCTTCTTTCACAATAACAAACGTTTCCGCTTTGGAGGGTGGAAATTGCTTGTATGAGCCGTTTTTCTTAAAATTCAGTTCCACCGGTTCCATCACTTTTTCATTGGATTCCGGAACAAGCCATTTCAAGAGGTAGCCTTTTTCCGGATCTTCGAATTCGTTTCCTTCTTCTTTGCGGTAAACGACTTTTTGTTGCTGGGCTTCGTCGTCAAAAAACTCTTTCGGCGTACAGCCCAACACTTCCAACATGGAAAAGAATACTTCCAATGACGGCATGCTCAAGTCCCGTTCAACTTGAGAAATATAGCCTTTGGTTAAATCTGTACGTTCCGCCAGCTCTTCTTGAGTTAAATTCTTTTGCAGGCGCAAATTTTTGATTCTGCTCCCTATCTGCATAGAGTCCTCCAATTTGTTTACTATGAGAAAACTTCCACTAACAAAAGTTTACTTAAACTAATCTTTTTGTTTACAACAGGAATTATTATACGACTTTCAGCCGCAAAAGCAACAAAAATTTAAAAAGAAAAAAGCTTTCTTCAGCCTTTTGTGAGGCGAAGAAAGCTCTGTCTTTTATTTGTTGGTTAAAACGCTAATCCGGCATCCACTGTGGCATCTTCCACTACTGTTTCAGTCGTCACGGGATCTTCTCCAATGATGCGGACCTCAGTTTCCAGACGGACTTGGTTTTCTTCCCAAATCACTTGCTGGATGTGGCGGATCAATTCGATATAGTCGGTCGCTGTTGCGCCGCCTATATTGACAATGAACCCGGCATGTTTGGTGGAAATTTGCGCTCCGCCCCATGTCAATCCTTGCAGGCCGGCGTCTTGAATCAGTTTTCCGGTGAAGTAACCTGTCGGACGCTTAAAGACGCTTCCGCAAGACGGGTATTCCAACGGCTGCTTGGATGAGCGCAGGTACGTGAGTTCATCCATCCGGGATTTGATTTTTTCTTTGTTCCCTTTTTCCAATTGGAACGTCACTTCCAACACAATATCTTCTGTCTCTTGGATGATACTGTGACGGTAATCAAATTCCATCTCTTCGTTGCTCATCATCAACACACGGCCGTCCAGCGTCAGAACTTCCACTTCTTTGATGACTGTGCGGACTTCTCCGTCGTACGCTCCGGCGTTCATGTACACGGCCCCGCCGATACTTCCGGGGATGCCGCATGCAAATTCCAATCCCGTCAAACTTGCACTGTATGCACGTTTGGACACATCAATCAGCGCCGCTCCGCTTTGGGCTTTGATGACATTTTCTTTGACCTTCACTTGGTCCATTTCCGTCAAAATGATGACTACCCCACGGATGCCGCCGTCTTTGACGATAAGATTGCTGGCATTTCCTAGAACAGTCAACGGCCATTTACGGGCATGGATCCAACGCACCAGTTTAATGAGCTCTTCTTTTTGACGGGGAAAAATCACCGCATCAGCAGGTCCGCCGGTTTTCGTATAGGTGTATTTGGACAACGGTTCATTCAATTTAATGATCGATTCAGGAAAATCCTTTTTGATTTCTTCTGCATTCATAATGGTATAAGTATCCTCTCGCCAGAATTTATTTAAAAAACGTGCCCAACTCTCCATCTCGACTGATGGCTGTACGATGACTTTACCGTAGGCAAATGGCATCGAAGTCAAAAGCATCGTTTTCTCTTGTGCCAAAGACACAATCACTTCAGCGGCACTGACGCCCTGAAATTGCTGTTCAAGCAGCTAGATTAAGATTATTTTAACACGCTAACTTTGAATATAACAATTTTTTTCATAACATTCAATATTTGTTCAATTTCAAACCGCTTTCTTTTCTATGTATAGGCTCAGTGTAACAAATTTCCCATTTATATTAAAACAAAGGTGATTATTTTTCTCACAAACAAAGAAAATTTACTTCTTTCATTCTATCCGATATCATTGAAACAAGTAGAGTGTTTGAGAAGGAGACTGAAGCGATGAAGTTAGTTTCATGGAATGTGAACGGCTTGAGAGCCATTGTCAAAAAAGGATTCATGGAATTTTTTGCAGCATCAGATGCCGATTTCTTTTGTGTACAAGAAACGAAACTGCAAGAAGGACAGATTGAATTGGATTTGCCCGGGTACTATGACTATTGGAATTATGCAGAACGTAAAGGCTATTCGGGAACGGCGATTTTCACCAAACACCGACCGGTTTCCGTAAAGTATGGAATAGGAATCCCGGAACACGACACGGAAGGCCGTGTGATTACATTGGAATATGAAACTTTTTATGTTGTCACCTGTTACACACCCAATTCCCAAAGCGAATTGAACCGGTTGGATTACCGGGTCCAGTGGGAAAAAGACTTCCGGGCGTACATCAATCAGTTGGATGCGGAAAAACCCGTCATTCTCTGCGGTGATTTGAACGTTGCCCACAAAGAAATTGACTTGAAGAACCCTTCCCGCAACCGGACCAGCGCTGGATTTTCCGATGAGGAACGCTTGGAATTCACTCGTTTGTTGGACCACGGATTCACGGATACGTTCCGTTACTTCTATTCCGACAAAGAGGGCGCTTATACATGGTGGAATTACCGGTTCAATGCCCGAAAAAACAATGCCGGCTGGCGTATCGACTACTTTATCGTCTCTGACCGCCTGCAGCCTTATATGGTGGACGCAGTCATCCATTCTTCCATTATGGGATCGGACCATTGCCCGGTGGAACTTCAAATCGATTTACCGATTTAATCACTTCCCATTAACTACGAAAAGAACGAGGCTGGAACTTTTGTTCCGCCCTCGTTCTTTTTTTCGCCCTTAATTAAAAAAATGCCCTGCCGTGCAGAGCAGATGCCTGTTTTAGCACATTCAATTATCTTGTTTGACATCAATGACATTGTAACTGCGTTTGTCATAGCGGTTGCGGCTTCTGGAGTATTCAAACGGCCTTCCGTCTTTCAAATAGATGACTTGCTCTACTTCCAATACGGGATCCTGTTCGCCGCAATCCAAATATTTATAATCGTATTCACCAGGCTTGTCCGCATGAATCTGGCGAAATGCCCCGCCGAACTTCAATCCCAGCTCTTCTTTGACATATGCATAAATAGACGATTCTACATGTTCTTTAGCTAATCCCGGTACCAAATCTGCCGGCATATACGTGTGTTCCAGAATCAGTAAATCCTCGTCGACCACCCGTTGCCGGATTATTTTATAGACGGGATTGTTTTCTTCCACCATCAGTTTTTCTCGAATTTTTTCAGAAGGAAACCCGATTTCGAATTCAATTGCCTTGGACACCAGTTTGTGCCCTTTCATCTGAGTCGTCAGTCCTTCGTATTCATCCACCAGAGAATCACGGCCGGCCATCAGAGCGTTTTTCATGACAAACGTCCCTGCTCCCCGCTGCCGATAAATCAGTCCTTCCATCGCCAGAATGTCCAATGCTTTTTTGACCGTCATACGACTCACGCCAAACGCTTTTGCCAAACTGTTTTGATCGGGAATCATGGAATCTGCCGGGTATTCTCCGGAATAGATTTGTTCCCTGACTTTATTTGCGATGTCTTTGTATTTCACCATATCCCCTCTCCCCCCACATCTATTCAGTATAGAACAAAAAAATTAAAAAATACAGATTTTTCAACTGATTGAGAAAGAGCTTACCCGGCAGACGAGTAAGCTCTTTCATTACAACGCGGTGTCATGTTCTTATGAGTTTACTGAATCCGTTGTGGACGTGGCGATATCATCACGAAGGTTCGCTTTGTCCAGTGCTTTCAGGAACGGGAACCAAATACCGGCAATCAATGCAAGGTCAATCAGCTGCAAAACGCCCCCCATGACGGAGTTCGTGGCCAGCATCCCGTTAAAGAACACCGGCACTGTCCACGGTACGGCCACCCCTGTCGGCGTTGGGAAGATACCCAAGTTCATCATGGTGTAGTTAAAGGTTGTGACCACTAACGGAGTCAACAGCCATGGAATTAAAATAGTGGCGTTCAACACAATCGGCAATCCAAAGATGACCGGTTCGTTGACATTAAACAGTCCCGGAGCCACCGCCAGTCTGCCGACGTCTTTCAACTGCCGGCTCTTCATCACAAACGCCATCATGATGACAACCATCAACGTCATGCCTGAGCCACCCATACCGACAGTGTAAATTTCGATAAACGGTTTGGTGATGATGTTTGGCAGCGCTTCTCCAGCTTCATAAGCTTCCAAGTTTTCCAGCATCAACGTGTTCCAGATCGGGTCCATTACAGAGTTGACGATAATTTGCCCGTGCAAACCGAAGAACCAAAGCAACTGAACGAAGAACAAGGCAACCAATGTCGCAGGCAAGCCGCTTCCCAATGCCAGCAGCGGGCGTTGAACAAGTGTGAAGATCAAATCATGCATGTTGGTGTTCAACGCTGTGGTGACCAAAGCGTTGAGCAGGGTAAAGAAGCCCAATGTAATGATCGCAGGAATCATCGCCGAGAAAGAACGAGAAACCGCAGCCGGAACTTGTTCCGGCATTTTAATGGTGAACCCGCGCTTGGTCAAGCGGACATAAATTTCAGCAGCCACGAACGCGGCAATCATGGCAACAAACATCCCTTCCGCTCCCAGACGCGCTGTGGTCAATACGCCGCCGACTTCTTCTCCCGCTTCTGTCGTAGTGAAGAATGGCGTCAAAATCAAAAAGGAAGACAGGGCGATGGCGCCGCCGAACACCGGGTCCACATCATACGAACGGCTGAGGTAGTATCCGATCCCAAAACTGACGAACAGCGACAGGATGGACATGGTAGCATTTTGTCCGTTCCCCAGCAGGGAGTTCAATGTCCCTTGAAGTTCCGAACTGAAAAATGGCAAGTTGTTCAACACAACGATAATGGAACCAAACATCGTTAGTGGAAAAGCCAGCATAAATGCGTCTCGAATCACAAGCAAATAACGGTTTTCGCCGAGTTTTGCGGCAAGAGGCAAGAGTTTCTCGCTCAGTTTGTCAATGAACGTATTCATCGTTATTCCTCATTTCTTTTATTGTATTAGTCCTCAAATCCATTTGCTGCGGTCATCTCTTTGAACCAACGGCCGCTTTTCTTGATTGTACGTTTTCCTTCGTTTTCCAAATCGACCGATATGAATCCGTAACGGTTTTTATAGGCATTGGTCCAAGACCAGTTGTCCATACACGTCCACATATGATAGCCTTTGACGTTCACGCCTTCTTCAAGCGCTTGGTGGACATATTTCAAATGCCCTTTGATGAAGTCAATCCGATAGTCGTCTTCAATGACGCCTTCTTCATTGATGTAGCGTTCTTCGCCTTCCACACCCATCCCGTTTTCCGAGATGAAGCAAGGAATGTTGCTGTAGTTGTCCCGCAGATTGATCAGCAGATCGTATATGCCTTTTTCGTAAATCTCCCATCCGCGGTAAGGATTCATCTTTTTCCCCGGCATGTCGTAGTTATCAAAATAATCATCTGGCATCGGACCCTCGGCCAATTTTTCCGTTGATTCTTTCGCTTTGATGCGCCGCGGTTGATAATAGTTGACACCGAGTAAGTCGACCGTATTCTCTTTGATGATGTCCTTGTCACCAGGTTGTACATCCGGCAAGTGATCGATTTCGCGAAGCAGCTCAACCAATTCTTGCGGATATTCTCCTTTGATAGCCGGATCCAAGAATGAACGGTTGAAGAATAAGTCTGCTATACGGGCCGCTTTTACATCTTCAGGATTGTTTTCATCACGCGGGTAGCTCGGAGTCAAGTTCACAATGATGCCAATCTCTCCATCCTGTCCCATTTCCCGATATTTTTGGATAGCCAAAGCACTGGCCAAAGCTTCATGGTACGCTACTTGAACGGCCTTTTTCATGTTTACTTCCAGCGGATAATGGAACTGGTACAAATATCCTCCCTCCACCGGCACAATGGGCTCATTGTGGGTAAACCATTTCTTCACCCGGTCACCAAACAATTCAAAACACTTCTCAGCATAAGCAACATATGCTTCGACGGTTTCTCTGTTTTCCCATCCCCCTTTCTCCTGCAACGCCATCGGCATATCAAAGTGATACAAGTTGATAAAAGGCTCGATGCCGTTTGCAATCAATTCATCAATGTAGGAATTGTAAAATTTGACTGCTTCCGGATTCACTTCTCCTGTGCCTTCCGGAATCAACCGACTCCATTGGATGGATGTACGGTAGGAGTTGTGTCCCGTTTCTTTCATCAATTGGATGTCTTCTTTGTATGTTTTATAAACATAAGAAGCCTTTTCTGGTCCTACTCCATTGAAAAAGCGTTCCGGCTCCTTCTTGTACCAATAATCCCAAATGCTGTCGCCTTTTCCGTCCCCTTCAAAAACGCCTTCTGTCTGAGGCCCGCTTGTTGCCGATCCCCACCAAAATGTTTCTGGAAATGTGTACTTCATAATGCCCTCCTGTTAAATGTATAGTCTTTTATTTACAATGATTTTACATTTAAACATTGAGTATTGCAAGCGTTTTCTTATTTTTTTATCTATTATTGATAATTTTTGCTTGTATTTTCAAAAAATCCCTTGTAGAATAAATCTTGTCAATTGAATAGCGAGCATAGAGGGAGTAACTTGCACCTTCGTGTGACAGTATCACCAATTCTGTAGTTTTCATTTGCTACTGGTACTGTCTTAATTAGTGAGACTTATGCGACTGTTAACAAACAACAGGCGTATAAGTCTCTTTTTTTGAGGGTTCCTTCCTCCATGCACGCAACGCAGAAAGGAAAGGAGCGTGGCACAATTGGTCCTGGAAGCTTAGGAAATGTGGTTTCTAAGATTCTGGTCAACGCCATGTCATGTGGCGTTTTTGGAAGTAATTTCTTATAAAAGAAAGGAAGTTTGTGTTGGAAGTATATCAGAAGTCTATTCCTCAAATTATTCAAGAGTATCAAACGTATCGTGAGGGTCTCAAGCAGCAAGAAGTTCAACGTAGACTTGAACGCGATGGCTTAAATGAAATCGAGCAAGGTGAATCGGCATCGACTCTTCAATTGTTTATCGAATCATTCAAAGATCCAATGGTGATTGTGTTACTTATCGTAGCACTCGTCCAGCTGTTCTTGGGCGAAGTCGTTGAATCAGTGATCATCTTTGCAGTGTTGATCATCAACTCCATTTTGAGTGTGGTCCAAACCAAAAAAGCAGAAGATTCATTGAATTCATTACGAAACTTATCCGCTCCTGCCGCCAAAGTTATCCGGGATGGCAAAACAGTGACCATTCCTGCGAAAGAAGTGGTTGTCGGAGACATCGTTGTATTAGAAGCAGGCGATTATGTTCCTGCAGACGGACGTTTGTTGGACACCGGATCCTTGCAAATTGAAGAAGGCATGTTGACTGGGGAATCCGTTCCAACTCAAAAAAATCCTGACCAATTAGTGCAAGAGGTTCCTTTAGGTGACCGGACCAACATGGTGTTCAGCGGAACACTGGTCACTTACGGCCGCGGTGAGTTTGTCGTTACAGCTACTGGAAACGACACTGAAATGGGTAAAGTTGCGGACCTGATTCACAGCGCAGGTGCAAAACAAACCCCGTTGCAACGTAAATTAGAAGACTTCAGTAAAAAATTGGGAGTCTTCATCTTGCTTCTCTCTGTGTTGATTTTCGGAATTCAAGCTGTACGTATTCTGTTTGGAGAATCTCAAGCAGTCCAAACACAGTTGTTGGACGCCTTCATGTTCGCGGTTGCTGTAGCAGTTGCGGCGATTCCTGAAGCTTTGCAGTCCATCGTCACCATCGTTTTATCCGTCGGAACAAGCAAAATGGCGAAAAAACATGCGATTATCCGCAAACTCCCGGCAGTGGAAACGTTGGGATCCACCAGCATCATTTGTACCGACAAAACTGGAACATTGACGCAAAACAAAATGACAATTGTCGACTACTTCCTGCCAAACGGCCAAACCGGAGACTTCAACGACCAGCCGGAGACTTGGTCTTTTGATGAAAAACGTTTGATGCAGATTGCTGTATTGGCCAATGACTCCAGCATCAACGAAGACGGCCACTCCATCGGTGACCCGACAGAAGTGGCGATGGTGGCTTACAGCAATAAAATGAACCAACCTTACGAGGATGTTCGTAAAACTTACCCTCGTTTAGGTGAATTGCCTTTCGACTCCGACCGTAAGTTGATGTCCACTGTCCACAACCTTGACGGAGAATCCGTTCTTCTTACAAAAGGTGGACCTGATATCGTCTTTGGCCGCTCCTCAAAAATCTTGATCAACGGCCAAGTGGAAGACTTTACGGACGAGCACTTGAAGGCACTTCAAGAACAGAACGAACGCTTCTCCGACCGTGCCCTCCGTGTGTTGGCATTTGCTTACAAACCAATTGCTGAAGGCCAAGAAGTAACGTTTGAAGATGAAAATGATTTGGTATTCGTCGGTTTGATGGCGATGATCGATCCGCCTCGTGAAGAAGTTTACTCAGCCATTCAAGAAGCGGAAGCTGCCGGCATCAAGACCGTCATGATTACTGGAGACCATAAAACAACCGCTCGTGCCATCGCCAGAGACTTGAACATCTATAAAGAAGGCGACATGGCATTGACCGGACAAGAGTTGGACGCCCTGTCTGACGAAGAATTGCACAAAGACCTTGAGAAAATTTCTGTCTACGCACGTGTGTCACCGGAAAACAAAATCCGGATTGTCGACGCTTGGCAGAAAAAAGGCAAGGTTTCTGCTATGACAGGTGACGGCGTCAACGATGCACCAGCATTGAAACAAGCCGACATCGGAATCGCGATGGGAAGCGGAACAGACGTTGCAAAAGACTCTGCTGCCATGGTTTTGACGGACGACAACTTCGTCTCCATTGTCAGTGCCGTGTCTGTTGGACGTAACGTTTACAACAACATCAAAAAAGCCATTGCGTATTTGTTCTCCGGAAACTTGGGTGCGGTTATTGCCATCATCGCTGCGTTGCTTTTGAACTGGGTTTCCCCGTTCACTGCGTTGCAGTTGTTGTTCATCAACTTGGTAAACGACTCCGTACCGGCTATTGCACTTGGTATGGAACCAAGCGAACCGAACATCATGAAGCAATCCCCGCGTGATCCAAATGAAGGGATCTTCGCAGGCGGCACCCTTTCTTCTGTTGTATTCAGAGGTGCTTTGATTGGTATCGCCGTCATCATTTCCCAAGCGATCGGTTTGCAATACTCTGCAGACATGAGTATCGCCATGGCGTTCACTACCTTGATTTTGGCTCGGACACTTCAAGTGTTCCCGGCTCGTTCCAATTCACAAACCGCTGTTCAAGCCGGTTTCTTCGCAAACAAATACGTCATCTACGCGTTCATCTTCTGTATGGGATTGTACGCAATGACAATGGTTCCTGCGATTCGTCCAATCTTCAACATTCCTGCTGAATTCGGACTGACTCAATGGGGTATCGCTGCTGGATTGGCCCTTGCTTCTGTGATCATCATGGAAATTGGCAAACTCGTGTTGCCGTCCAAAGAAGGTTAATCCAATCTTGCTTCTGGAATACAGTTCGACTGAAGAAGACGCATCCGAGTAAGCTGTCTGGTGGTTCTGGTGCTTTTAGTTGTACACTCTTTGCTCAAACGAAATACATTCCAACTTTATAAGATAGTTCCTTCGAGAAGGGTTCTCAAGAGACTTATTTGAGCCAATCATGGATTATTTGCTCTGAGACGCGTTCTCACACGAAATACTGTCCCCTGCCTTCAGTTATCTCTTTTTTTGAGGCGGCTTCTCAAAAGAAATAACGGCACTCTATTTCAAATAGGTACATTGAGAAGGTTGTTCAACGCATAAAAACGCCTGCCCAGAATTAAATCGGGCAGGCGTTTCTTTTATTTCATATGTTCTGCAAGCGTCCCTTCATTGGTTTCCATCAACTCATCGACATACGCCACTGTTTCGGGTTGCGTTTCTTCGATTTCTTTAATTTTGTCGGCGAATTGCGGGAGATGATCTTTGTGTGCGTACAACATTTGGTCCAATAATGTCTTGGCGATGGTTCCGCCTGGTATCAATGGGTTGACGGTAAAGGCCTGCAAAGCAGCACCGTAGTCTCCTTCCACCGCTGCGCGGATGGTAGTTTCTTCCATCCCTTTCATGTTTTGAATCACACCTCGTGCGGACGCATTCGGGAAAGCGCCCCAATTGTACGGTTCAAACCCATGGGCGGTGACCACTCCAGATACTTCCACTGCGCAGTCATACGGCAAATCAGTGATGGTACCATTGTTTTGTGTGGATACAACCATGTTCGTCCGTTTGTCGTTTTGAATGGACGCGATGATCTCACATGCCGCATCGCTGTAGTGTGTGCCTCCGCGCTGGGAAAGTTCTTCCGGTTTGAAGTCCAATTTCGGGTCTTTGTAGAGTTCGAACAAACGCGCTTCCGTCTGCTTCACCACCTGGGCACGGGTCTGCCCTTTTTCGAAATCCTCTATGGAGTGCTGCAGCATTTCGTCTTCAATGTAATAATAGCGGTGGTACCCACATGGCAGCATTCCCAAGTCTTTGATTTGCTCATAGTGGAATTGGGCGTTGTGGATGTTTTTCAAGTGGCTCTCCTGCTCCTCATCTTTTGGCCCGTAGATGAGGTCGATCACTTTGTCTGTCAATTCGTTTCCGCGCTTGTCCCATACCCGGTGCCAATGGAAGTGGTTGATTCCGGCAAACTTGAAGAACAACTCTTCTTCTGGAACTCCGAGTTTTTCCGCCGCCATCGAGCAATGCCCGATCGGCACGTTACATAAGCCCAATGTCCGTTCCCAACCGCCGTATTTGATGGCCGCTTCCGTGACCATGCCGGCCGGGTTGGTGAAGTTGATGAGCCACGCATCCGGACATTGTTCTTTCATGTCTTCGATGATATCCAAAATCACCGGAATGGTACGGAATGCTTTGAAAATGCCGCCGGCTCCGTTCGTCTCCTGTCCCAAAATGCCGTGCGACAGTGGAATGCGCTCGTCTTTCACCCGTGCATCCAACAATCCCACCCGGAACTGGGTGGTGACATAGTCCGCATCTTTCAACGCCGCTTTGCGGTCCAGTGTCAATGTCACGTTCCAATCCAACCCAGCCGCTTTGACCATCCGTTTAGCCATCTCGCCGACGATATTCAGTTTTTCTTTTCCTTCTTCGATATCAACCAACACAATCTCTTTGATGGGCAGTTGATCCTTGCGCTTGATGTATCCTTCAATCAATTCAGGAGTATAACTGCTTCCGCCACCGATTGTCACAATCTTCAATGCTTCTCTGCTCATTTGTCTCCTCCTACCTTTTGATGAAAGCCTTTTCCACACTTACAGTTTACTGTGGACCTCCATACAAAGCAAGCTTTTTCCTAAGCTGTTGTTCCTCCCATTATCGTACACTTTGCCGGCGGGTCAGCCGATTCCACGAGAAAAACGAATCACGAGCACGGCGACGGCTGATGATGAATTGGCGGTAAACACACTGAACGTTCATAAAAAAACCTCTGTTACATTTCTTGTTTTTTGGTATACTAGACAAGAATATATGTTCGGAGGTGCCGCAAATGAATTTTGTCGCTATTGATTTTGAAACAGCCAACCGCCAAAGACACAGCGCCTGTTCCCTTGCCTTGACCGTGGTGAAAGACAGCCGAGTGGTGGATGAATATTATACGTTGATCCGTCCGGAGACCTTCTTTGATTGGCGGAATGTACAAATCCACGGCATTCGCGAACAAGACGTTGTCGATGCTCCCCGCTTCCCTGAAGTATGGGAGGAAATCCGCCATCACTTCCAACCTCATTCCTTGATTGCGGCCCACAACTTGCCGTTCGACCGCGGTGTTTTGCTGGGAACATTGGAATACTATGGGATTGAAAAACCTCATTTCCAAACAATCTGCACCGTCCAGTCCAGTCGACGTTTGTTGAAAGAGCTGCCTAACCATAAGTTGAATACCGTATCGGAATACTTGAATATTCCTTTGAACCGTCATCACCACGCATTGGATGACAGCCGGGCATGCGCCGGAATTTTGCTGCATCTTGAAAATCGATTCGGCACCCATCCATTAAAGCCACTAGTGAAATACTGCTGACAGACAGAATTTTTCTGTCTGTTTTTTTATATAGAAATGCATGTTTATTCTTCGTACATATAAATCATTCATTTTTCGTCTTGAACCGACGCTTTACTAATCGAAATCTAATTATCCATTACCGATAGACAAGCTTTTTCGTAAAAATACTTTCTTTACTAATCTATTTCTAATATAATCTTGAATAGTTATCATTTGCATTCCGGAAATGATTTCTTGTAATCTGTAACATAGACTTAGTTTAGAGGAGAGAAGAACAATGATTAGAAAGCAGACAAGTGCTTTTTTACTTGCATTAACGTTTGTCGCTTCTTTTGCGTTGAGTTTGCTCCCGGTGTCCAGTGTATCGGCAACGGAAGACAACCACTATACGATTGCAACAGATGTGACCTTTGCTCCATTTGAGTTCCAAAATGCAGATGGGGAATATGTCGGAATTGATATTGAATTACTGGAAGCCATCGCGGAAGATCAAGGGTTTACCTATGACTTGCAGCCGATGAACTTCAGCGCTGCCGTGCAGGCTTTGGAATCAAATCAAGTCGATGGAGTGATTGCCGCCATGAGCATTACGCCTGAACGGGAAGAAAACTTCGACTTTTCTGAACCTTACATTGACGCAGGTCCAGTTATCGCTGTCCACGAAGACAACGAGGACATCAACTCATATGAAGATTTGAACGGCAAAACCGTGGCGGTAAAAGTTGGAACCACCGGGGCACAGTTTGCCAACGAACTGGCGGAGGAGTACGACATTCAAATCAATCAGTTTGAAGATTCCGCCAACATGTATGAAGATGTCGCTGCCGGACACTCCGATGCAGCTGTGGAAGACTATCCGGTCATGGCCTATGCCATCCAACAAGGACTGGCTCTACGGGTGGCAACTGAGCCGGAACAAGGATATCCGGTTGGCTTTGCAGTCAATGGAGGTCAAAACCCTGAACTGCTGGAAATGTTCAACGCAGGTTTGACAAATGTCGTCGAAAATGGCACGTACGAAGAAATCATGAATCGCTATTTGGGAGAAGAAGCGGCGTCAGCTCCAAGCGGCGGATTTTTCGCGTTGCTTTCCCAAAACTTTGATTCATTGATGAGCGGTTTAGGACGGACGTTGGTATTGACGCTGGCTTCCTTTGCTATTTCATTGATTGCCGGAACCATCATCGGCTTGTTCAGCGCTACGCCAAACAAAGCGTTGAACCTCATCGCGAATATTTACGTGACCATCTTACGAGGTATCCCATTGATTGTTTTGGCGTTCTTTATGTACTTTACGGTTCCACAGTTGTTCCGTCTCCAAATCAGTGCCTTTACAGCCGGGATCATTACGTTGAGTCTGAACACGACTGCATATATCGCCGAGCAGGTCCGAGGAGGAATCGCGGCGGTCGACAAAGGACAATTGGAAGCCGCACGAAGCTTGGGACTGCCGTATGGTACATCCATGCAGAAAGTTGTCTTGCCGCAAGCCATCAAAATTATGATTCCATCTTTGATCAACCAATTCGTCATCACGTTGAAAGACACGTCTATCCTTTCCGTCATCGGCATTGTCGAATTGACGCAAACCGGACGCATCATCATCGCCCGTTCCTATGAATCAGGTGCGATGTGGATTATTGTAGGGGCAATTTACTTGATCATCATCACCGTGTTGACGAAGCTGTCCAACCAAATCGAGAGGAGGCTTATAAATGACTAAATTAAAAGTAGAAGGTTTACGAAAAAGCTTTGGAGACAATGAAGTCTTGAAAGGTTTGAATTTGGAAGTCAACGAAGGCGAAGTTGTCGTCATCATTGGGCCTTCCGGTTCCGGGAAAAGTACTTTTTTACGATGCATGAACTTATTGGAGTCGATAAACGGCGGTCGGATCATCATCGATGACTACGATTTAACCGATCCCGCCCAAGACATCAACAAAGTCCGTGAGAACGTCGGGATGGTGTTCCAGCAATTCAACTTGTTCCCGCATTTGACTGTGGTGGAAAACATCACCTTGGCGCCTAAACAATTGCGCAGCTTGTCAGACAAAGAAAGCCGCGAATTGGCGCTGCGTTTGCTGGACAGTGTCGGGATGGCCGAAAAAGCGGACGTCTACCCGAACTCCTTGTCCGGCGGGCAGAAACAACGGGTGGCCATTGCCCGGGCGTTGGCGATGGAACCAGACCTCATGTTGTTTGATGAACCAACGAGTGCACTGGACCCGGAGATGGTCGGAGATGTATTGGAGGTCATGCAACGTCTGGCCAAAGATGGCATGACCATGGTGGTCGTTACCCACGAGATGGGGTTTGCGAAAGAAGTGGCTGACCGTGTCGTCTTTATGGACGAAGGCCAGATAGTCGAAATCGGCCCGCCTTCCCAAATCTTTGATCAGCCTGAAAATGAACGCACCAAAAACTTCTTGGACAAAGTATTGGTCTAAGTTGATTTCAATTGATGCTTCTTCAAAACGAAAACCCGTTTTTGCGGGTTTTCGTTTTGTTATATTTTATATAGACAAACCGGTCGGTTGTTCAAATAATCGATGGGAAATTACACCATTTGGGCATCCTCTCCCTTTTCGGACCAAATCACCGGCCGCCGCCCCTTTTATTTGGTCCGTTTCCTTGTTTTTGGACCAAATTGTGATTGAAAGAGCAAGTTATTTGGCCCAAGCCCCCATGACACAAAAAAAGCAGTGCAAACCACCAATTGGCTTGCACTGCTTTTCGATTATATATTCCCGATCAACCGGCTCATTAAACAAACAGGCAGATATTCTCCATCGATGAAGACGCCGCGTTCCATGACGCCCTCCAAGCGAAACCCGACTTTTTCGTAAAGGTTACGTGCGCGAGTGTTTCTTTCTTGGACTTGAAGCTGGAGCCGCTTGAGGATGCCGGTCTCTTCTGACCAAGCTATGATTTCTTCCATCAACACTGTCCCCAGTCCCATGCCCCAAAACTCTTCGTGGACCACGATGCCGACATCACCTATATGATGAATTTTTTGCTCATCCGAAGAATGAACAGACGCAGCACCAATCATCCGCCCGCCGTCCAGCGCCACAAACAGGCAATTAGAGGCGGAATCAAACAACTCAGCCAAATGTTCTTGTTCTTCTTCCACACTAATGTCTCGCTCCTCGGTTTCCAAAAACAGGAAATCCGTCTGCCGGGCGGTCTCGTCCATAAACGCCAACAGTGCAGCCGCATCATCAGGCACAGCTTCCCGAATGATCAGTTCAATTGATTCGCTCATAGCGGTCCCTCACATTTTCCAGTTTTCGGACAGCTTAGCGACAATCTCTTCATACCGTTTTCCGACTGCTTCCAGCTGAATGTCCCGTTCCATGCCTGCTTCATCGGTAACGGCGAACGTAATTTTCAAATATTCGTCCGGCATTTCTTCTTCTACCAACGAGCCCCATTCGACGACTGAAACGCCTTCGCCTTCGAAGTATTCTTCCAAGCCCATTTCATCCGCTCCGGTTTCTTCCAGACGGTACAAATCCATATGGTAAAGCGGCAGACGCCCTTCCGTGTACTCACGTATCAACGTATAGGTCGGGCTCTTGATGGCCCGCTTGATTCCGAGTTCTTCCGCCAATCCCTTGGTGAACGTGGTTTTCCCCGCACCCAGCTGTCCTTCCAACAAGATGGTGCTCCCCGGTGAAAGCAGACGGGACAACACGGCGGCCAACCGCTTGGTTTCTTGTTCAGTTGTTGTGTGGTATGTCTTCCTCATTCATCCCAAATCCTTTTCATTTAATATAGAAATATCATAACGCAGGCAAAAAGAAAAAGCGATGAGAATCTCATCGCTTTTTTCCTGTTTGGATGGTTTCAAGCGGCCCTCCGCTTGATTAGTCTTCCATGATTGCTTGGTTTGCAGTGATGATGGCCGTCTTGTAGACGTCTTCTTCGTTACATCCACGAGACAAGTCGGAAACGGGTTTGTTCAACCCTTGCAAGATTGGTCCAACCGCTTCAAATCCTCCCAAACGTTGAGCGATCTTGTAGCCGATGTTTCCGGATTGCAATTCTGGGAAGACAAACACAGTTGCTTCTCCTGCTACTTTGGAACCTGGAACTTTTTGGTCTGCTACAGATTTCGCGAACGCAGCGTCAAATTGCAAATCTCCATCAAATTCAAATTGTGGAGCCATTTCTTGTGCCAATTTCGCAGCTTCTGCCACTTTGTCTACTTCCGGCGCTTTAGCTGATCCGTGTGAAGAGAAGCTGAGCAATGCGACTTTTGGTTCGATGTCGAACATTTTCGCAGTACGTGCACTTTCCACAGCAATTTCTGCCAATTCTTGGGCGTTCGGGTTCACGTTGATGGCACAGTCTGAGAACAAGTATTTTTCTTGGCTGCGTCCGCGCAACATGATGAACGCTCCGCTTGTACGGCTGACGCCTGGACGAGTTTTGATGATTTGAAGTGCTGGACGAACCGTGTCTCCTGTTGAGTGGATCGCTCCGCTGACCATCCCGTCTGCTTTGTCCATGTAAACCAACATGGTTCCGAAATAGTTGCCGTTTTTAAGAATTTCACGTGCTTGCTCTTCTGTCGCTTTTCCTTTACGGCGTTCTACAAAAGCCTCAACCATCGCATCAAATTCTTCATATGTTTCCGGATCGATGATATCGATACCGCTCAAGTCGAATCCGTGATCTTTTGCTGCTTTTTTCACTTCATCTGGATTGCCGACCAAAACTGGTACAATCAAATTTTCTGAATGCAAACGAACCACCGCTCCAAGAATACGAGCATCTGTCGCTTCCGGGAAAACAATTTTTACGTCTTTTCCGCTAATTTTTGATTTTAATACTTCAGCTAATTCCATTTTATTCCCTCCATTTTTAAGGTTCTCTTCACATAATAACACATCTTGTTCGTAATTTTACAGATATGCAGGAGTTTTCCTCAACTTTGGTTTAACGCATCCATAAGAAAAAATTATTCTTCTTGTCCCGGGTCTTCAGGAAGCCGCCAATCAATTGGTTCCTGCCCCGATTCCTGCAGTAATTCATTTGTCTTCGAAAACGGTCGGGAGCCGAAGAACCCTTTTCTCGCAGAAAACGGACTCGGATGAGGAGACGTCAAGACGTAATGCTTGCTTTCGTCGATGAGTTCTCTTTTTTGGATGGAGGCGTTACCCCACAAAATAAAAACAACAGGGCTTTCTTTTTCGTTCAGCCGTTGAATCACTTCATCGGTCACCAATTCCCATCCTTTCCCTCTGTGGGAATTCGGTTCCCCTTTCCGCACTGTCAAAACTGTATTCAGGAGCAGCACTCCCTGCTCCGCCCAACTGCGCAGATAGCCGTGGTCCACCGGAGGGATGCCCAAATCGCTTTCCAGTTCTTTGTATATGTTTTTCAAAGACGGGGGGACTTTCACTCCCGGTTGCACCGAAAAGCTGAGGCCGTGTGCTTGGTTGGGTCCATGATACGGATCCTGCCCCAAGATGACCGCCTTGACTTTGTTGTAAGGCGTCCATTCGAAAGCCTTCCAAATATGGTACATATCGGGATAGACGGTGGCTGAGTTGTACTCTTCCTTCAAAAATTCCCGTAACTTCTCGTAGGATTCTGTATCGGTCGCTTCTTCCAAAATGGTTTTCCAGTCATTCTCCACAGGCAGTTTCATATGATTCCCCTCTCTTCTTTTTTCACTCTTTCATCTTACCGGTTCCGCCCAAAAACAACAACCAAATCCAATTGTTTAGATGTTGTTAAGAAAAAGTCCTATGTGTAAAATAGTTGTCGGAAAGTAAAATAGTAGGGTAAGAAATTAAAGTAGACAAAAAGGAAGAAGACCCTTAATCTAGAGATAACCACAAATCCAGAAAAGAGGTCTTCTTATGAATCAAATTATAGCAGAAATTGCCAGTATATTAAAGGATTCTGAAACATTATTAGACAGTGAAATACGATTAGATCAATACCTTCCAAAAGTCATGTGTGAGCTGGTTTCCAAAGCAATCGAGATGATTGATTTGGAATTAATTCATACTTATAAAGAAAAAGGATACGATATACAGAAAACAAT
>NZ_AUCD01000013.1 GCF_000429585.1 Atopococcus tabaci DSM 17538 | reverse complement strand
GTTTCAGTTCTTTCTCGTAATCGGACGGGGTGCGGTAGCTGGGCTTTTCTTTCACAGGCGGTTCGTTCTTACGGTGGATTTTACGCCATTGATCGGTTTTTTTATAGATTCGTACCCAGCGAACCAGGGTGTCGTAGGGAATTTCCAGTTCACGGGAGACCACGCTCATTTTTCGTTTTTCTTCCACCACCAACCGGCACACGTATTCTTTGTACTCCACATCGTATCGTTTCCCCATCCCGCACACATCCTTTTAGTTGTTGAGCTCATTGTACTAAAAAAGTGGTTGTAAAGCTGTGTCCAGTATTTAGACTACCTCAAAATTTTTTCCAATATACACAAGGTTATGGCCCATCTTTCCCGTTTTCGCCCAAATCACGGCCGGCCTCTCTATTTATTTGGCCAAATTCAAATTTGTTATTCAAACTTTTTTTATAAAAACGGTTGACTTCCAAAAATATGTTGTGTATAGTTAACCACAAGTTAATCAACATTAAGAAACGTTAAGGAAACACTGTGAAAAGAAGAGTACGTTCTGAAAGTCTTCAAAGAGAGCCTGGGTTGGTGGGAACAGGCAAGATGGAAAGAGCCGAAGATGGTCTTGGAGTGGAGCATACGAGTCAGCTTTCAAGCGATGAGTCTGCTACGGGGTCCACCCGTTATAGTGGCACAGTCTACGGGTTCCATACTCGTGTACTGATAGAGGCAACAGCCAGCGATGGCGTTGCAAATCAAGGTGGTACCGCGAAACCGATATTCCTTCGCCCTTGAAAAGATTCCTCTCCTATAGAGGCATCTTTTCGAGGGCTTTTTTGTTCTTACAATCAACAATTTCATATACCAAAAGCGATGAAGAGAAAAGTACACTCTACAAGACAGCAACAACAGAGAGCCTGGGTTGGTGAGAACAGGTTTGCTTGAGTGAGTGGAAAATGGCCTCTGAGCAGGATACCGAGTGCAATGTGCATAAGGCTATCATGGGTGCGCCCATTACAGCGCCAGAGTATCAGGGTTCTCCCCTCGTACTCGCTGAGGAGCCGGCTGTGAAGCCTGCTCGAAAAAAGGTGGTAACACGGACTGTAAGCGTTCGTCCTTTTGAACCGGAAGCAATTTCCGGTCATTTGGACGAGCGCATTTTTTTGTATCAAAAAAGGAGGATTTTCATGATTGAGTTAAAAAACATCGACGTGACATTTCAAAACAAAACACAGACAGTACAGGCAGTGAAAGACGTGTCTCTTGTAGTGGACCAAGGCGACATTTACGGAATCGTCGGGTACAGCGGAGCCGGGAAGAGTACGTTGGTCCGGACCATCAACCTCTTGCAGCGCCCCACTTCCGGAGAAGTCATCGTCCACGGACAACGGCTGGTCGATCTGCCGCCGAAAGAATTGCGGGCTTCCCGTAAAAAAATCGGAATGATTTTCCAGCATTTCAACTTGATGCGCTCCCGGACAGTGGCCGGAAATGTGGCCTACCCGCTCCGGAAATCAGGCTTAACCAAACAAGAAATCAACCAAAAAGTCGATGAGTTGTTGGAACTGGTTGGATTGGCGGACAAAAAGAACACCTTCCCTTCCCAACTTTCCGGCGGGCAAAAGCAACGTGTTGCCATCGCGCGTGCCTTGGCGAACGACCCGGAAGTGCTGCTCTGTGACGAAGCCACGAGCGCTTTGGATCCGAAAACAACGAACTCGATTTTGGAACTGTTGAAAGATTTGAACAAGAAACTGAATTTGACGATTGTCATCATCACACACGAAATGCAAGTCGTCAAAGAAATCTGCAACAAAGTGGCGGTCATGGAAAACGGAGAAGTGGTGGAAAAAGGCGATTTGGTCTCCATCTTCACCGCTCCGAAAAACCAGTTGACCAAAGAATTCATCAACACCGCCACCCACATCGACCAAGCATTGGACAAACTGGCGAAGCACCCTACCCTGCTTCAGCTTTCGAAAAACGATGTGCTCGCCAACATCACATATGTCGGCGAGAGCACAAGCAGCCCGTTGATCGCCACCTTGTATGCCCAATTCGGTGTGGTCACCAACATCTTGTACGGGAACGTGGAAATTTTGCAGGAAACACCCATCGGCAACTTGATTGTCGTCTTGTCCGGCGAACCGGCGCAGCGTGAAAAAGCCATCGCTTACTTGGAATCAAATGACGTCACCGTCAAACTGCTGGACCACAACCAAAAAGTGGTCGCATTCAACAAAGAGAAAGTTGTCTAAGGAGGAATGGAAATGAATCAGTTTTTACAAACCTATCTCCCGAATGTGTGGGAAATCCAAGATGAAGTCATCGCCAGTGTTTTTGAAACGTTGTACATGGTTGCGGTCACTGCCGGCATCGCAGGAGTCCTCGGCATCCTGTTAGGAGTGGTCCTTGTCGTCACCGGACCGGGCGGCATCTTGGAACAGCCGAAACTCTATGATGTCTTGGACAATGCGGTCAACGTCTTCCGTTCGGTTCCGTTCATCATCATGCTGGCCTTGATTGCGCCCATCACCCGCTTGATTGTCGGAACGTCCATCGGAACATCCGCCGCAATTGTGCCGTTGGTGGTCGGAACGGTTCCCTTCTATTCCCGGCAGATTCAAAACGCCCTGCTGGAAGTGGACCACGGCGTCATTGAAGCCGCTGAAGCGATGGGATCTTCTCCACTGGAAATCATCTTCCGCGTGTACTTGAAAGAAGGGCTGCCGTCCATCATCCGCGTCTCTTCCGTCACCATCATCAACTTGATCGGGCTGACCGCCATGGCCGGTGCCATCGGAGGCGGCGGACTGGGCAACCTGGCCATCGCCAGAGGATACAATCGATTCCAGACCGATGTCACCCTTGTGGCCACCGGCGCCATCTTGGTGATTGTCTTCATCAGTCAAACAATCGGAAATTACTTAGTCAAAAAAACGAGTCATTAAAAAAGGAGCGGGTTTACTATGAAACTTAAAAAATCAATCTTAGGGTTTGTTGCTGCAGCATCGTTGTTTGTTCTGACCGCATGCGGATCGGCTTCCTCTGAAGAAGCGGAAGCCGTCAAAATCGGCGTAGTCGGCGAAATCAATGAGCCGTGGGAATATGTGAAAGATCAGCTGGCTTCTGACGGCATCAAGATTGAATTGGTGAAGTTTACGGATTATGCGACCCCGAACCGGGCGTTAGCGGACGGTGAAATCGACATGAACTCCTTCCAAACGAAAATTTTCATGGAAGACTTCAATGAAGACACCGGCAACAACTTGACGCCAATTGGAGATACGGTGATTGCGCCTTTAGGGATTTATTCCAATAAAATCGGCGACGTCAGTGAAATCAAAGAAGGCGACACCATCGCTGTTCCAAACGATGCTTCCAACGAAGGCCGGGCACTGCGCCTGCTTCAAACAGCCGGATTGATTGAAGTGGATCCGTCGAAAGGATACAAACCAACCACTGCCGACATCACATCCAATCCATTGAACTTAAAGATTGAACCGCTTGATTCCTCGCAAACGGCACGTGCATTGGACGATGTGACCGCATCCGTCGTCAACAGCGGCATGGCAGTGGACGCCGGTTTCATCCCGACTGAAGACGCCATCTTCCTGGAACCGGTCAACGACGACTCCGCTCCATACGTCAACGCCATCGTTGTCCGCGAAGAAGACAAAGACAATGAATTGTACAACCAAATCGTCGAGGCATACCAGACAGACGGTACGAAAAAAGTCATCGAAGAATCATCCAAAGGATCGTCCATTCCAGTTTGGGATAATAAAAATTAAAGGAGAATGACAAACATGAAATCATTGAAAAAATTGGTACTTACATTGGGATTGACTGCTTCTGTTTCTTTGTTGGCAGCTTGCGGGGCTTCCGCTGAAAGCGACACGGTGAAAATCGGAGTGGTCGGCGAAGACACCGATGTGTGGGATTTTGTGATCGAAAAAGTGGAAAAAGAAGAAGGCATCGATGTTGAACTCGTCAAATTCACCGACTACGCCCAACCGAATAAAGCGTTGGCAGACGGAGAAATCGATTTGAACTCCTTCCAACACAAGTTGTTCTTGGAATCTTATAACGCAGACCACGGAACAGACATTGTCTCCATCGCCGACACGAATATCGCACCTTTAGGCATCTATTCCGACAAACTTTCTTCCGTAGAAGAACTTCAGGAAAATGCATCGGTTGCGATTCCAAATGACGTCACCAACGGAGGCCGCGCCCTTCTTCTGCTGCAGACTGCCGGTTTGATCGAAGTCGACCCGGAAGCGGGCGTCACTCCTACTGTCAATGACATCACGTCCAACCCATTGAACTTGGATATTCAAGAATTGGATGCTTCCCAAACAGCCCGTGCGCTGCAGGACGTGGACGCTTCCTTGATCAACTCAGGGATGGCGGTGGATGCTGGCTTTATCCCGACAGAAGATGCAATTTTCTTGGAGCCGGTTGACGGCAACTCTGACCCGTACATCAACATCATCGCTGCCCGTGCGGAAGATGCGGACAACGAAACATACCAAACCATCGTCGAAGCGTATCAAGCCGATGACACCATTGAAGTCATCAAAGAAACATCCAAAGGGGCTTCCATCCCTGCCTGGAAGTAAACAGAACCACCTGTCCGCCGCCCACTTATTTTAATATAGAAAGGATTTTGTCCAATGACTAACGTACAAACCAACGTATCGATTCGAGAAGAAGTTGCCGCCGGTGCCAAAAAAGTCATCGAGCTCCGCCGTCACTTCCACCAGCACCCGGAACCAAGCTTGAAAGAATACGAAACGATCAAACGCATCAAACAAGAACTGGAGCAACTCAACATTCCATACGAATCGGTTGGAGAAACAGGCGCCATCGGAACCATCAAAGGCAAAAAAGGTCCGGGAAAAACCATCCTGCTGCGTGCTGACATTGATGCGTTGGAGCTGGAAGATGCCAAAGACAAGCCGTACAAATCCAAGTACGCCGGTCTTCACCACGCCTGCGGACACGACGGACATACAGCCGCTCTCTTGGGAGCAGCCAAAATTTTGAAAGCTCGTGAGAACGAGTTTGCCGGCACCATCAAGTTGGCGTTCCAGCAAGCCGAAGAAATCGGCGCCGGAGCCCGTCAATTTGTCCAAGGCGGATTTGTCCAAGGCGTCGACCAAGTTTTCGGACTGCATCTGGATTCCAGTGTACCGGTCGGACAAATCTTATCGGTTCCGGGCGCAACCAACGCTTCATGTGACATCTTCACCATCCAAGTCCATGGAAAAAGCGCGCACGTCGGCCGTCCGCATGAAGGGGTGGATGCCCTGCTTGCAGCAGCTGCCATTACGGTGGAACTGCAAAGCATCGTCGGCCGTGAAGTCAGCCCGCTGGATAACGTGGTGGTGGCAATCGGCAAACTGAACGCCGGCACCCGCTACAACATTGTGGCCAACCATGCCGTGTTGGAAGGAACGGTGCGCACGTTCAGCCATGAAACCCGCCGATTCGTCCTGGAAGCCGTGGAACGCATTGCCCGGGATGTGGCGAACTCTCACCGCTGCACGGTGGAGTTTGAAAACTATGATGCCGCCGCACCGCTGATCAATGAGGCAGAGCCTGCTGCCCGCGCCGCTAAAGTGGCCGCCGAAATTGTCGGTGAAGACAATGTGCGGACAACCAATCCGAAAAGCATGGGCGCAGACGATTTCGCTGATTTCTTGGCGGAAGCGCCGGGTGTGTACGCCCGTGTCGGCACCCGCAACTTGAACAATCCAGACACTTGGTACGGCCACCACCACGAGAACTTCGACATCGACGAAGGCGGTCTGGCCCACGCAACGGAACTTCATGTCCGGTACGCATTGGATTATTTGAACGAGTAAGCTTGTATCTGTCTGCTTTTGCGTTTCTGATGGGAGAGCAGACATTGAAATTGGAAGACCATGCAGGCGGCACCCCCAAGCTACCTGCATGGTTTTTATTTAAACTACTTTACAGTCAGGAGAATACGCATGAACAAATTCAAAAAAACCCTCTTTTTCTCCCTCGCCTCCGCTCTCTTTTTAAGCGCCTGCGGACAAGTCAGTTCATCGGAGCAGAACACGGGTGACAGCGACAACAATGGATTAGCCGAAAAACAGGAAATCACCGCCAGTCTGCCGGCAAGTATCACAACGATTGACACTACTTATACGACGGATAAAAACACGTTTACAGTGATCCAGCACCTCTATGAAGGTCTTTTCCGTTTGGATGAAAACAGCCAGCCGGTTCCCGGTCTCGCTGAAAAAGTGGACGTCAGCGAAGACGGACGCGTCTATACATTCACATTGAAAGAAGATGCCGCATGGAGCAACGGTGACCCAGTCACTGCCCATGACTTTGTATACGCCTGGACGGAATTGGTCGATCCGGAATCTGCCGCACCGAACGCCTACCTGTTGGACAGCGTGGTTAATGGGTATGAAGCTCGTACCGGTCAGCTGGAGCCATCGGAACTGGCTGTCACAGCTTTATCCGACAAGGAATTCCAAGTGGAACTGGTCAACCCTCTTCCCTCCTTCTTGACTCTGGTTTCCATCGTTTGGCTGGCGCCTAAAAACGAAGCGTACGTGGAGGATTTAGGAGAAGAATACGCCACTTCCGATGACACCGGCCTTTACAGCGGACCGTTCACTTTGAGCAACTGGGAGCAGGGCGGAGAAACATGGACACTGGAGAAGAACGAGCATTACTACGCTGCAGAAGATGTCCATCTGACGAAAATTGATTTCACCACCATCAAAGAAGAACAAACCGGCATCAATTTGTACCAGTCGGGGCAATTGGACCTCGCGCGTATCAGCGGACAGTATGTTGCACAATTCAAAAACGATGAAGGGTTCGTCTCCAACAGCGACATCGCCAACCAGTTCATCGATTTCAACAAAGAACCCGGCACTCCTTTGGCAAATGTGCATTTGCGCCGAGCCATTGCCTATGCCATTGACAAAGAAAATCTAGTCGACGTGGTGTTGAACGACGGTGCCGTTGCGCTGAATGGTTTGATTCCGAATAACCTTTATCAAAACCCGGAAACGAATGAAGACTTCAGAAAATACAGCGGCGATTACGCGGTCCACAACGTAGAAAAAGCCCAGGAAGAATGGGCGTTGGCTCAAGAAGAATTGGGCGATTCAGTGGAACTTTCTCTCCTTGTTGCCGAAGACACCACCAGCAGCCGCGTCGGAGAATACGTCCAAAGTCAAATCCAAGAAACGTTGGACGGAGTGACAGTCACCATCAACAAGCAGCCGAAAAACAACGTCAACCAGTCTCGGACCGATTCCAATTACGAGATGTCCATTTCCGGATGGATCGCCGGAGACAGCAACCTTGGCTACTACTTCAACTTGTATGAAAGCGATTCTGCTTACAACTACGGCAGCTACGCGAACGACGATTTTGATCGTCTAGTCAAAGACGCCAAAACGGTGTTAGCGAACGATATTGATCAACAGTTCGAAAACTACAAAGAAGCCGAACGCATTCTTTTGGAAGAAGATGCCGCTCAAGTTCCTTTGTATCAAAGTGCCTCCAATTTCTTGGTGAATCCACAAGTCGAAGGAATTGAATACCACTTATACGGTGACTACTTCCACTTCAGAAGTGCGTATGTCACTGAATAAGAGTAAAATACCGTCTACTTTTTCGTGAAGACTGCCTTCATGGAACAGTGAGCGCGGAAACACTCACTCTTTCGTCAAACAAGTTTCACGTAAAAGTGGACCACAGAAAAACAAGCCGCTTTCCATTTACTGGAAAAGCGGCTTGTTTGTTTTCAGCAGCATCTCTTTTTTGGTGCCTTGTTGCAAAATCATCTCCGGATTCAGCGAGTCGTACACATCTTCGGAGATCCCATCAGAAAACTTTCTCATCTCCTCAAACTCCAACTCATGAAGCTGCACTCCTTCTTCAATCGCATACAAGACCATTTCCCCTACCACACCGTGCGCCTCCCGGAAGGACATCCCTTTACGCACCAAATAATCCGCGAGTTCCGTGGCGTTCAAATAGCCTTTTTGGATGGTCTGTGCGAGGTGTTCTTCGTTCACTTTCAGCTCGCCGACCACCCTGGTTAAAATTTGCACGCAGGCGGTTGTCGTATCCAGTCCTTCAAAGTAAATCGCTTTGTCTTCCTGCATGTCTTTGTTGTAACTGAGCGGCAGACCTTTCATCGTCACGTACATCGCATTCAACAACCCGATGACTTTCGCCGCTTTCCCGCGAATCAGTTCCAAGGAATCAGGGTTTTTCTTTTGCGGCATCATGCTGCTGCCGGTCGCAAACCCATCCGACAGCTCCACAAAATTGAATTCATAACTGGAATAGATGATGAAGTCTTCCGCAAACCGGCTCATATTCGTCATCAAACCGGCGAAACAATGAAGAGCGTCAAGAATGAAGTCCCGGCTGCTGACCGCGTCCAGTGTGTTGCGCTGGACACCTTTGAATCCCAACATCCGGGCGGTTTGTTCGCGGTCAATAGCATAAGTGGTCCCGGCCAGCGCTCCAGCGCCCAACGGACTTTCATCCATTCTGTCGATGGCGTCCTTGATTCGTTGAGTGTCACGTTCAAACATGGCGACATAGGCATCCAATACGTACGAGAACGGGACAATCTGGGCGCGCTGCAGATGCGTATACGCCGGCATCAAGGCCTCTATGGTCTGCCCTTTTTCCTGAAACGTTTGAATCATCTCCTCGATCCGTGCATTTAACACATGCAAACTTTCTTTTACATACAGTTTCATGTCTACGGCCACTTGATCGTTTCGGCTCCGGGCGGCGTGCATTTTCTTCCCCACGTCCCCGCAGCGCTCAATCATCTTGCTTTCAACGAAACTATGGATATCCTCATACTCTCCGCTCAACATATCAGGGTTTTCTGCAATCTCCGCGCGCAACCCCGCGAGTTCGTTTTGCAGGAGTCTGCTTTCCTTTTTACTTAAAATGCCGCAGTCGCCCAACATGGTGACGTGTGCGATGCTGGCGGTGATGTCTTCGTACCAAATGCGCTTATCAAGCGAAAAGGATTCATTGAATTCCTGCATCAATTCAGATGTTGTAGCCTGGAACCGGCCGCCCCACAGTGTGCCCATGTTGGAACATCCCTTTCTTTTGTTGGATTTTCGTCGCCAATGTGGCCACATTGATGTACCCTTCCGCATCATGATGGTCGAACAAGTCGTCTTCCCCGAAGCCGGATACGTCCTCGTCGAACAGCGCATTCGGGCTCGTGACGCTCTGCGGAAGCAGATTGCCTTTGTAGAGTTTCAATTGAACCTCACCGTTGACATATTGCTGAGTGTGTTCCACAAAGCGGAGAATCGACTGCACCGCCTGTGAATACCATTGGCCGCTGTACACCAAGTCAGCAAATTCCATCGACAGCGTATGCTTCAACTTAATGGTCTCTTTCGTCAACGTCAAACTTTCCAGCCGTTCGTGGGCCGCCATCAAAATGGCTGCGCCCGGATTTTCATATACACCGCGGGATTTCATTCCGATGGTGCGGTCTTCAATCCAATCCAGCATGCCCACGCCGTGCACCCCTCCAATCCGGTTTAGCATCTCCACCACCTCAGCCGGCTCCAACGGGATGTCATTGACCGCCGTTGCACGCCCGTTCTGGAATGTGACGCTCACGGTTTCCGCTTTGTCGAGTGTGTTTTCCAACGGGTTGATCAGCTGCAAGAACGTCTCATAGTTCACCGCGTTGCCGGGGCTTTCGATGTCGCCACCTTCGTGACTGACATGCATCAAGTTTTCATCTTCTGAATAAATCTTTTCTTTGGTGGATGTGACCGGCACCCCTTTTTCCGCTGCGTACTCCAACGCATCTTCACGGGATTTGATGTCCCATTCACGCCACGGGGCAATCACTTTCATTTCTGCGTCAAACGCCGCGATGCCCATTTCAAAACGGACTTGGTCGTTCCCTTTTCCGGTGCAGCCGTGACAGATGGCGGATGCGCCTTCTTGGTGGGCGATTTCCACCAGTTTTTTGGCAATCAAAGGGCGGGCCAGCGCAGTTCCAAGCAAGTAGGTGCCTTGGTACTTGGCATGGGCTGAGACAGCCGGGTAAATAAAATCGGAGGCAAATTCATCCGCCACATGCGGGCAATAAAATTTTCCGGCTCCGGAAGCCAATGCTTTTTTCTCTACAGCCTCCCAATCTTCCTGCTGTCCGACGTCCACGCATACTGCAATGATTTCACTGTCATAATTCTCCTTGAGCCAAGGAATCACAATCGATGTATCCAATCCACCTGAATAAGCCAATACGATTTTTTCTTTCTTCATGGTGCATCCTCCTTATTTTTGAGACACAGAAAAACCCACCCCTTGTATGTTTATACAAGAGACGGGTTGATTTGACTATCATCCGCGGTACCACTCTAGTTGACATGCGCACAGGCATATCCACCTCATTCTGTTAACGCCTGATCTGCGGAAAAAGCTACTGTTCGTTCACTCTTTCATCGATGAAGTGCGTTTCAATCGAAAGTTCCTGCCGGGCTCCCACCTTCCCCGACTCGCTTTGAGAAACAATTCCAATCTACTCTCTTCATCATGGATGTTGTAGTATACAGTTTTTTGTATAAAAGGAGTATATTAGAAAGAGGTTAAAAAGTCAAGAGTTTCATTCGCTCATTTTTAATTACGTAAACTTGTTTATGTGAATGTTGGCGCCACTTGTCCGTAAGCGGCTGATTTACGGACAAACCACACGTCAAAATACTCTCACTTGTCCATGGTCCGGCTCTCTACGGACAAGTGGACACAAAAAATACCCCGAACGCATACCGCGGCGGGGTATCCCATCAGAATCTTATACTTTAACAACCCAATTCTCAGGCGCTGCAATGTCTCCGTACTGAATCCCGATCAGTTCGTTATACAAGCGCTTGGTCACCGGTCCGACTTCGGTTTCCGAATAAAACACATGGAAATCATCGCCGTACTGAATGCCGCCGATTGGAGAAATGACAGCTGCGGTTCCACACGCTCCGGCTTCTTTGAAGCGGTCCAACTGGTCCACGTATACGTCGCCTTCTTCGACCGTCAAGCCCAGACGGTGTTCCGCCAAATACATCAACGAATACTTCGTGATGCTCGGAAGAATGGACGGCGACTTCGGCGTAATGAATTTGTCATCATGCGTGATACCGAAAAAGTTGGCCGACCCCACTTCTTCAATCTTGGTGTGGGTTGCCGGATCTAGGTAAATCGCATCACTGAAATTGCGTTTTTTTGCTTCTGTTCCCGGAAGCAAACTGCCGCCGTAGTTTCCGCCGACTTTGGAAGCGCCGGTTCCATATGGTGCGGCACGGTCATATTGCGTCACCACAAAGTCGGACGGCGTCAAGCCGCCTTTGAAGTAAGGGCCCACCGGTGTCACGAAAATCGCAAACAAGTATTCCGGTGCAGCTCTCACACCGATGTTGTCGCCGACACCGATCATATACGGACGGATGTACAATGTGCTGCCTGTTCCATAAGGCGGTACCCATTGTTCGTTGGCCTCGACCGTTTCTCTGACGGCTTCCACAAAGCGTTCAACTGGAAACGCCGGCATCAACAAGCGCTCGCAGCTTCGTTTCATTCGTTCTGCATTCTCATACGGACGGAACAGATTGATGCTTCCGTCTGCGGCACGGTATGCTTTCATTCCTTCAAAGCAGGACTGGCCGTAATGCAGCGCAGTGGACCCTTCGCTGATATGGACTTGATTGTCCCGGGTCAATTCGCCCTCGTCCCATTCCCCATCTTTCCAATAAGAAACGTAACGGTAATCAGTTTTGATATAGGAAAAACCAAGGTTCTCCCAATCCAATGTTTCCGGAGTGACGGCTTCTGTGTTCATCATGTTGATTGCTCCCATTCATTAAAAGTTTGTTTGGTTCTATTTATTAGCTGACTGTCAACGCCATATCGCCGGCTTTAATTTTCTTGCGTGTGTACAATACTTTGTTCACTCCATAAGTGATCGCGATTGGAAGTACGGCTCCACAGAACAAGTAAATGCCGAATGTAGCCAACGGATTATTGTTGAAAACATATAGAGGCGCAACCATCGCTGCAAAGCCCATTCCTCCCATAGCGGGGATGGTTTCGAATCCAAACACCACCGTCGCCAACGGTCCACAAATGGCAGAAGCCAGTGTCGGGCCGATTAAGATTGCCGGATTTTTGATGATGTTCGGCAACTGAACCTTCGGCGTGCACAGCCCTTGTGCGATGTAGCCGCCCAAGTCGTTTTCGCGCATCGACAGGATGGAAAATGCAAAGTATTGAGCGGTCGTCCCAATCAACATCGCACCATTGGACATCGGATCCAATGCCAACGCAACGGAAAGCGCCGCAGATGAAGCTGGAGACATCAACAACAACCCGAACACGACCGCCAAAACTGCTGAACCGACGACTGGATTTCCGGAAACAGCACTGGAAATCGCTGCACTGATTGTCGTCAACAATGGTGTCATCACTTGTGACAAGGCGACCCCAGCCACACCGCCAACAACCAAAGCTGACACTGGAATGGCCATCATGTCAAACGGGGTTTTCCCTGTCACTTTTTTCCCGACCCAGGTGGCGATGGTTCCAGCAAGCAAAGCGCCGATCGGTTCCCCTCCGATGATGGTCATTCCACCTTCCGCTATTTGGATGGCTCCTCCACCGAGTGTCGATGCTGCCATGGCACTGAAAATCGTCAAAGTGTTGGCTTGCATCATGACCGCGATCCCCGCTCCAAGAGCAGGCGCCAACAAAACTTTTGCAACTTGTCCTACGAGTACCAACATCTGCAGTCCCAGCATGTCGCCAATAATTTCTAATAGGTACCCTACCCCGACTGTGACAAACACAGCATTAGCGACACCGGAAGAGACCTTCAACGAATTCCTCTTAAGATATTCCTTCATATTGTTTCCCATTTCTTTTTCCCCCTAATTTTTGCTGACCGAGTAGCGACGACACCACTAAAGAAAACAAAAAAGCAAGCCCGGTATCCGGTAAAGGATATACGGGCTTGCTTGGTATTACGAGCCCGATTTCCATCAGAAATAGGACTCTCGCATTAGGCAAGAATCCTGGCTACGTAATAATTAAAATGACTTGTACGGAAGCAGACGAACGGTTTGTAGTTTGAGTATAAGTGCAAGTATTCATATGCGTCATGTTCATCTGCCTCCCTTTTCTTTAGTATGCTGTTCATTGTACTAGGTCTGATTAAAAAAGGCAACCCTAATTTTAATTTTATTTTAATTTAACTATCACTATGCGGAACGGGGAAAATCGCTTCGAAACCTTTTAAAAACAACATTGTATTTATGTACGTTTTTGTTTTTAACTTAAGAAACCGTTTCATCGCTGTTGTTCCGGCGTTTTTCCTCCTCCTCTTTCGCTGTTACCCTCTTTCAAATTATGAAAGTTTCTTTGTTTCATTGCTTCCTACATTCCGAAAAACTATAATCGAGTAGTCTTAAAAATCCCCTTTCAATATTTATTTTGTTAAAAGAAAGTGAGTGGTCCTCAGGTGATTGATCTAAAAAATGTATCAAAGACCTTCAGTGGACAGAATGGACCGTTTAAAGCTGTAGACGACATCAATTTGCATATCGAAGAAAACGAACTTTTTGGAGTGATCGGCGAAAGCGGCGCCGGCAAATCCACGCTGCTTCGTTTTATCAATGCACTCGAAACGCCCGACAGCGGTGAAGTGGTGGTGGACGGCATCAATGTCCACAAATTGGATAAACAAGCGTTGCGGCTGCACCAAAAACAGATTGGCATGATTTTCCAACAATTCAATCTATTGAACAACAAAACGGTGGAAGAAAACATCCGGATGCCGTTGGAATTGTACCCTTACAAAGAATCCATCGAATTGGACCGCGTGTTGGATTTTGTCGGCTTAAGCGACAAACGCACCAGCTACCCCTCCGAACTTTCCGGCGGGCAAAAACAGCGGGTCGGCATCGCCCGCGCACTCATCACCCGGCCAAAAATTTTGTTGTGCGACGAACCGACTTCTGCACTTGATTTGGGCACCACAACGGAAATCGTGGATGTATTGAAAAAAGCTCACGAAAACTTCGGCATGACGATTGTCATTGTGACCCATGAGTTGGACGTTATCAAAGCGCTGTGCACCCGTGCAGCGGTGATGGAAAAAGGGAAACTGGTCGATGTCATCGATGTGGCCCGTGCAGATGTTCATGAAGAATTCCGGACCTACCATGAACGAGCCTTGGAGGTGTTGCGAGATGCCTGAGACCCTCAATATATACCTGGAACGAGTGGTTGAATATGCGCCGCGTCTGGCAGAGAGTTTGACTGAATCCGGCATCATGTTGGGGTTCGCCTCGATGGCAGCAATTCTTTTAGGACTTCCATTAGGGACCCTTCTTTTTTTGACAGCGAACGGACGGCCAATGGAAAACAAATTTCTCTACACGTTGTCCAACGCATTCGTCAACATTGTGCGGTCATTTCCTTTCTTGCTGCTGGTGATCGCGATGCAGCCGGCTATCCGCTATTTCTATGGACGGGCGACAGGAGACCCGATTGCGGCTTCTTTCCCGATGATGGTCATCGCTATCGCCCTGTATGCCCGTTTTGTCGAACAATCTTTACTCGATGTGCCAAAAGGCGTGCTTGAAACGGCGCAGTCGATGGGAGCGACCATCCCTCAGCTTGTCTGGAAGTTTTTGTATGTGGAAGCGCGCAGCTCACTTCTCATCGGTTTCACCACGGCATTTGTCAGCTTTATCTCCTACTCCACCGTCATGGGTGTGGTGGGAGGCGGCGGAATCGGCGACTTCGCCATCCGTTACGGTTACCAACGATACGAAAACGATATTATGTACACAGCCATCATTGTCATCATTGTATTTGTGGAAGTGGTCCAATGGCTGGGGCTGAAACTTGCACGGAAGATAGACAAACGATAAACCCGTTGAAGGAGAAATGAAAATGAAGAAACAAACACTATTATTGAGCGGCGCAGCGTTGTTGCTTGCCGCATGCGGAGCCGGCGGAAACGAAGGCGAAACAAGCAACGAAGCCGCAACCCAAGAAGACACCGTCATCAAAGTGGCTTCCCACCTGCCGCCGATGACCGATATTGTGGAAATTGCAGGAGACGTCATCGCAGAACCGTATTCGGTGGAATTGGTGGAAGTGTCCGACAATATCCAATACAACGAAGCGTTGTTGAACGACGAAGTGGATGCCAACTTTGCGCAGCACGCCCCGTTCATGGAACAGTTCAACGAAGAACGCGACGGCAACTTGGTTGCTCTCCAAACCATTTATAATCCAATCGTCGGTTTCTATTCCCCGGTGTATGACTCGATTGAGGACATCGAAGAAGGCGCTGAAGTCGCGATTCCAAGTGATGCGACCAACGAAGCCCGCGCATTGATGATTATGGCGGACTATGATCTGCTCACCTTGGATCCGGAAGTGAACCCAACTCAAGTGACTGTGGACGACATTGTGGATAACCCCTACAGCTTCACGTTCACCCACATCGATCTGTTGAACTTGACCAGTGCCTACGAAGACGGCGTGCCGTTGGTGTTCAACTACCCGACGTACATCGACAAAATCGGTTTGAAGACCGAAGATGCGTTGTTCCTGGAAGACGACGATGATTTCACGTTTGCCCTGCAGCTCATCGCCCGAGAAGACAACCAGGACTCCCCGGAAATTCAAGCACTTCTGGAGGCCTTCACGTCACAAGAAGTTTACGACTACCTGGACGAATTATCCGAAATCGGCCACTTGGAACCGGCTTTTGAAAACCCGGCTGAATAACGCACAAAAGACCGCCTTAAAAAAGGCGGTCTTTTTTCTTTCGTGGAGTGCACGGCCTTTTTCTGCCCACTCCATTCAAAGAAAGGAGGTTTGGATGGAGTGAGGCAATTCTTTTCCCCACTTCATTCAAAAAAGAAGCTGCCTGGTCAGACAGCTTCACACGGTTATACTCGATAAATGGTTGCGCCAAACGGCAACAGTGCCAGCTTGGCGTGCTTGAAGTGCTGCAGGCCGAATGGAATGCCCACAATGGTCAAACAAAAGATGGCGCCCAACGTCAGTTCTTCCAGGACAACCACGAAACCGCCCAACACCAACCACACCACATTCAATAAAAGCGAAAATCCGCTGTCGTCAAACTGGATGTCTTTTCCAAACGGCGCGGCGGACATTTTCGCAAAGTTGAAACACAATCTGCCGATCGGGATGCCGATAATTGTCAGGCTCCATAAGACACCCAACACACCCCACGTAAACCAGCTGATGAACCCGCCCAGCACAAACCATAAAACATTTCCTGCCGTTCTCATAATCGGTCGTCTCCTTTAAATGTTTCCGTTCCTTAGTATACATTCATTATAGGAGAACTTTTTCTTTCGGGCATCGGTCCCAGTACTGATTTTGAACGATTCAGCTCACTTGCGGCGGACGTTCGTTTTTGTTGTCCGGTTCGGTGAATTCCGGATGGCTCCACTCTTTCAAGTACTGCATGTCTTCGTCGTCGATTTCAAAATCAAAAATGTCGAAGTTCTCCTCGATCCGTTCGCGGTGGACGGATTTCGTCAACGGAACGACGCCGACCTGCAAATCGAACCGCAGTAACAGCTGGGCGATGGATTTGTCGTATTTCTCCAACATCTTCTGCACGCGTGCCTCTTCTTTCAACACACTTAATGGTTTCAGCGGCGAATACGCCTGGACGAGGATGCCGTGTTTGGTGCAATAGTCGCGGGTTTCTGTCTGCAGCACGCCGGGATGAACCAGCAACTGGTTGACCATCGGCTTGATGCGTGCGTGGTTCACCAAGTTTTCCAGGTGCTCGACGGAGAAGTTGCTGACCCCGATGGCTTTCAACACGCCTTCATCATACAGCTCTTCAAACGCCTGCCACGTTTCCAAGTTGTCTGTTTGCCAGTCGTCGCCGTGTCCGTGCACCACCGGCCAATGGATCAGATACAAATCCAAGTAATCCGTCCCCAGCTGGTCCAACGTTTTTTGGACTTCTCGGCGGACGTTGTCGTATCCGTGTGCGTCATTTTTCAGCTTGCTGGTCAAGAACAGCTCTTCACGGGCGATGCCGCTTTCTTTGATGCCCTGTCCCACCAGTTCTTCGTTCTGGTAAGCCGCTGCCCCGTCGATGTGTCGGAACCCAACGCTAATCGCATCGATGACGCCCTGCACCGCTTCTTTCGGATTTTTGTTGCGCCACATTCCGTACCCCAAAACCGGCATTTTCACGCCGTTTGATAAAGTGTATGTATCCATCGTTCTCCCCCTCAACCTATTTTTTGATTTTTCCCTCTTCAAATACTTCGTCGTACTCCAGCTGGTCTTCCTTATCGTACCGGACCCAGCGCCCGTGTTTGACGCCATTTTTGAAATTTCCTACCTGCCACAATTGACCCGTGGCGCGGTAAAATGTCCACTCGCCTTCCATTTGATCCTTTTCAAAAGGACCTTCCGATTTTACTTTCCCGTCCTTAAAGAAATAAGTCAGCTTCCCATCTTGTAGTTCATACACTTTTTGGCCGTTCGCGTACGTTTCTTTCTCCATCATACTCGTCGCCTTCCTTCCGTTTTTTTTGTAAAACTCCCTTCTCATTGTAGCAAAAATAAATTGGAACAGAAAACGAGGGCCGTCTGTCGGGAGTGCGAAAACAAAAAAACGCCGGCTTCATTAATATAAAATGAAATTAATATGAGGAAACAGGTTGACTTTATTCATTTGCTGATGTTACACTTTTTCCAATCGCTTCAAACAAGAAAGGAACCACGTCTATGACACTCTCATTCAGCCCACAAGCAATCATCATTATTATTAGGTCCAGGATTTAAACTCTGTTTGCAATTTTTAACAGATTGTTTAAGTCCTATTCGTGCTTGATTGGCTGAATGGGACCGAAGCCATCCATTCAGTTATTGAATGGATGGCTTTTTTGTATGTTGAAAGGAGTGACCGCCATGGAAAGTGAGATTTTTGCTCTGCCGTAATATCACCTAAACTATCAGGAGGACTTTTTATGAACTTATTTAACACATTCAATCATTTTTATAACCGATACTTGGCTTTTGTGGTGGTCGGTGTAGCAGCCGCAGCGCTTTTTGTACCCCGCACTTTTCTATGGGCCAGCAGTCACACAACGCTGTTCTTGCAGATTGTCATGTTTACGATGGGACTGACGATGAAGGCCGGCGATTTTACCGCCGTTTTCAAAAAACCCGGCCATGTGGTACTGGTCACATTCATGCAATACACGTTTATGCCGCTTTTCGCCTTTCTATTGGCTAAACTGTTCCGGTTGCCGGATGAAGTCGCTCTCGGTCTCATTTTGGTCGGTTCGGTTCCAGGCGGCACTTCTTCCAACGTGTTGACCTACTTAGTAAACGGCAACGTGGCAGTGTCCGTGGCAGCCACTTCCGTCTCAACGTTGTTGGCGCCGGTCTTGACGCCTTTGTTGTTGTCCTTTTATGGCGGGGCATACTTGGAGATCAACTTTTGGCGCATGTTCTGGTCCATCATCCAAGTCGTGATGCTGCCGATTGTGAGCGGCCTCGTCTTGAATTACTTCTTCGGGCGCCATCTCAAAAAAGTGGAAGCTGCCCTGCCCTCCCTTTCCGCTACAGCTGTATTGTTGGTTTTAGGTGGAACGGTCGCGGTCAATTCAGAAACGCTTCTTGGAACCGGCATGGTCATGTTCTTAATTGTGTGGATACACAACCTTTCCGGATACGCCCTTGCTTACGGAGTTTGTAAAGCATTCAAAATCGATCTCCCTACCACCCGGGCCATGGCACTTGAAACCGGCGTTCAAAACACCGGATTGGCAGGAAGCCTGGGCTTGACCCACTTCAGTCCGGCCACAGCTTTAGCGGGCGCAGCCGGCACGATTGTCCACACATTGTTTGGAACCATCTATGCCAGCTTCTGCAGCCGCAAAGACCTTTCAAACAAAAAAAGCGGCATGTCGACCGTTGCATCCACTACTTCGTCTAATTATTAAAGAAAGAAGGTATGCATTATGCGTTTAAGTCAAGTGGTCCGCCCAGGTCCCGGGCAGTTCTTATGTGAACCGGGAGCCTTAAAATACCTGGACCAGAAAGTGGCTTCGTTCACTCATCCAGTCATCATCACAGGAGAAAAATCCTACGAAGCTTTTCAGAAATATTACACAGGATCGCTCAATTTGCCGGTCTATCGTTATGACGGAACAGCTTCTCATGAAGACATGGAACGTTTGTCTTCCCTTGTCGAAGGAACCGACTGTATCGTCGGCATCGGCGGCGGCCGGGTACTGGACACGGCAAAAGGGACAGCCGAACTGCTGCAAGTGGAATACGTGACAATCCCCACTGTCTTGGGAACGTGCGCGGCTTACACTCCTCTTTCGGCGGTTTACCATCCCGATCATACGTTCAAAGTCGTGGATTACTATGAAAAAGCAGCGCTGCTTTGCTTGATGGACTTGGATTTGCTGGTCGAATCGCCTAAAAAGTATTTTATGGGCGGCATCGGGGATACACTGGCCAAATGGTACGAAGCAGAAGGCATCACACGGCACGTCGACGGCCAACTGCCGGCGATGGTGAAAGTCGGGCTTCAAACCGCGAAAGTCACCCAGCAGATTCTCTTGGAAGACAGCAAGGATGCGTTGGACAGCATGGACCGCCGTGTGGTCTCTCCCGCTTTCCAACGAGTGGCTGAAGCGGTGGTCGCCATTGCGGGAACCGTCGGCGGCTTCGCGGGAGAATACGGTCGGATGGCCGGGGCGCACGCTGTCCACAACGGCATGTCTCTCGTTCCGGAAACCCATCCTTTTGAACACGGCGTCAAAGTTGCCTATGGTGTGCTGGTCCAATTATGGGCTTCAGGAGACGAAGAAGAAGTTCACCGCCTTCTGCCGTTCTTCGAAGAGAACCAATTTCCTCATCGGCTGGAAGATTTCGGAGTGAAAGAAAACAAACGCGAAAAAGCGGAGAAAATTGCTGCTTTCGCTGCGTCTGATTCAGAAACATTCAAGCTGGCAGTTCCAGAGGTGACCGCAAGAAATGTGTATGACGCCATGAATGCAGTGGAGTCCCTTTCGGGAAAAAACGCCGTAGGAATCCAGGGATAAAAGCCATCAACTGTCATCCTCATGAATAAGAAGCTGTCCACTCAAAAGGTGGACAGCTTTTTTGATGTCCTGCGCCGTTGCTTCCAGACTGTACGATTTGAAAAGAGTGTCTTGGCGCTTTTTCGATTGATACACTGCTTTTGTCGATGTGCGCTGTTTATTTACATTGCCTTTCGCATCGATAAAGCTCATTTATCGATGCGAAACCACCCAGCTGCTCTCTTTTGGGAACGATAAAACAAAAAAGCCGCCTGCTCTCATTCGAGCAGACAGCTTTCCGCTTATTTCGGTTTGATTTCAATCAGCAAATCGCCGGAATCGATCTGGTCGCCGTTGATGACATAAATCTGGCCTACAACGCCGTCCATGGCGGCCCGGATGGTGGTTTCCATCTTCATGGCTTCCGTGATGACAACCGGATCGCCCTGCTGGACGCGGTCGCCTTTTTTAACCAAGACGTCCAACACCGAGCCCGGCATCGTGGAGCTGACGTGTTCTTTGTTGGTCGGCTCCGCTTTTCTGCGGATGGCTTTCGTGCTGGTGATGCTGGCGTCTTTCACTTGAATCTGACGGCCTTGTCCGTTCAATTCAAAGTACAAGACGCGGTTTCCTTCCGAGTCCGTTTCGCCGATTTGATTCAATTTGATGATCAAGGTTTTCCCTTTTTGAATCACCACTTCAATCTGCTCGCCGGTGCGCATGCCGTGGAAGAACGACGGTGTATCGAGTTTCGTGACGTCTCCGAACCGGTCGTGCTTCTCGACGTATTCCAAGAAGACTTCCGGATACATCATATAACTCAACAGTTCTTCTTCCGTCGGTTGGCGTTTGATTTGTTCAGCCAGCTCTTGGCTCAAGGCATCAAAATCAATCGGTTCGCGCAGGCTGCCCGGCCGTTCGGTCAACGGTTCGGTGCCTTTCAAGACGATTTGTTGGAGTTTTTCCGGGAACCCGCCGGTCGGCTGTCCCAAATCACCCCGGAAGAAGCTGACAACGGATTCTGGGAAATCTAGGCTTTCGCCGCGTTCGTAAATGTCTTCTTCCGTCAACTCGTTTTGAATCATGAACAAAGCCATGTCGCCGACCACTTTGGAAGACGGCGTCACTTTGACGATGTCGCCGAACAGTTGGTTGACGCGGGCGTACATGTCTTTCACGTCGTCCCAGCGGTCGCCCAATCCCACCGCTTTTGCCTGTTGCTGCAAGTTGGTGTACTGGCCGCCCGGCATCTGGTGCTGGTAGACTTCCGTTGAAGTGGTCTGTACGCCGGTTTCGAAGACGTCGTAATATTTCCGCGCATCTTCCCAATAATGGTTGATCTGGTGCACGTTAGAAATGTTCAACTCCGGCTGGCGTTCGGTTCCTTCCAATGCATAGTACAAACTGCTCATCGCCGGTTGGCTGGTGGTGCCGCTCATCGCGCTCTGCGCCACGTCCACAATATCCACGCCGGCGCGGGTGGCTTCTGAGAGGGTCAAAATGCCGTTGCCGCTTGTGTCGTGTGTGTGCAGATGGATTGGCAAGTCGGTCGTGGCTTTCAACTCGCTGACCAACCGGTACGCAGCTTGCGGCTTCAAGAGGCCGGCCATGTCTTTGATGGCGATGATGTGTGCACCCAAGTGTTCCAATTCTTTCGCCATATCTTTGTAGTACTGCACGGTATACTTCGTCTGCGCCGGATCATTGATGTCTCCGGTGTAGCAGATTGCCGCTTCCGCGATTTTTCCGGTGTCACGGACAAATTGGATGCTCTTTTCAAGCTGTTTTGTCCAGTTCAAGCTGTCGAAAATCCGGAAGACATCGACGCCGTTTTTGGCGGCCGCTTGGATGAAGCGTTCCAGCCCGTTGTCCGGGTAGTTTTGGTATCCGACACCGTTTGAGCCGCGGAACAACATTTGGAACAACGTGTTCGGCATCAGCTCGCGCAATTTCTGGAGTCGTTCCCATGGGTCTTCGCTCAAGAAACGGTACGCCACGTCAAACGTCGCACCGCCCCATACTTCATTGGAAAACAGATGTGGCATGCCTTGTTGTGTGGCTTGTGCGATTTCCGCCAAATCCCGCGTCCGGACACGTGTCGCCAACAAGCTTTGGTGCGCGTCGCGGAATGTGGTATCCGTCAACAAGACCCGTTTTTGATCCGTCACCCATTTGCTGACGGCATCGGCTCCTTGTTCATCCAAAATCGTCTTCGCTGAAACGACCGGTTCTGCCGGTAATTCCAAGTGTTCCGGCATACGTGGTTTTTCATAAAAGTCCTTTTCTCCACGCTCAATCCCCGGGAACCCGTTGACTGTGATGTTTCCTAAATAGGCCAACGTTTTGTTTCCGCGGTTCAATGTTTTTGGAAACTGGAACAATTCCGGTGTGGAATCGATGAACGTTGTTTTGGCTTCTCCGGACACAAATTGCGGATGCTGCACCACATTCGATAAGAACGGGATGTTTGTTTTCACACCCCGGATCCGGAATTCCACCAATACCCGTTTCATTTTGCGGATGGCCTGCTCAAACGTCATCGCATGCACGGAAGCTTTCACCAGTAGGGAGTCAAAGAACGGCGTGACGGTGGTGCCCTGGAACCCGTTTCCGACGTCCAAACGCACGCCGAATCCGCCCGGTGAACGGTATGTATTGATCTTTCCGGTATCCGGGAAGAAGTTGTTCAACGGATCTTCTGTGGTGATCCGGGACTGGATGGCTGCGCCGATCAACGGAATGTCCGCCTGCTGCGGAATGCCGATGTCTTTGTGCAGGTCCTTGCCTTGCGCGATTTGAATCTGTGCCTGCACGATGTCAATTCCTGTGATCATTTCCGTGATGGTGTGTTCCACTTGGACACGCGGGTTAACCTCGATGAAATAGAACTGATCCCCTTCCACCAAGAATTCCACGGTGCCGGCATTCACATAGCCGACATGCTCCATCAATTGAAGCGCCGCGCCACAGATGCGTTCGCGGAAATCATCCGACATGCTGACACACGGTGCGACTTCCACCACTTTTTGGTGACGGCGCTGCACGGAGCAGTCCCGTTCATACAAGTGAACGATGTTGCCGTGGGTGTCACCTAGAATTTGCACTTCGATGTGTTTCGGGTCTTGGATGTATTTTTCCACATACACTTCTCCGCTGCCGAAAGCGGAAATGGCTTCACTGCGGGCACGTTCAAACCCTTCTTTGGCTTCCGCTTCATCGTGGGCCACACGCATTCCGCGTCCGCCTCCTCCGAGAGCCGCTTTGATCATGATCGGGTAACCGTGTGTTTCGCCGAATGCAACCACGTCTTCCATTGAATCAACCGGTCCGTCCGATCCTGGGATGGATGGAATGCCAGCGTCTTTGGCTGCCGTTTTAGCTTTTATTTTGTCCCCGAATATGTCCAGGTGTTTCAATTCCGGCCCGATGAACGTGATGCCTTCTTCTTGGCAGCGACGGGCAAAATCGATGTTCTCCGACAAGAATCCGTACCCAGGATGGATGGCATCCGCTCCGGCATCTTTGGCGATTTCAATGAGACCTTCAATATCTAAGTACGCTTCAATCGGCTTCTTGCCTTCTCCGATCAAGTAGGCTTCATCCGCTTTGAATCGGTGCAGCGAACCGGCATCTTCCTGCGCGTAGACCCCGACTGTCGCGATGTCCAATTCTGTGAGCGCCCGGAAAATCCGGATGGCGATTTCTCCTCGGTTTGCAACGAGAACTTTTTTCATGTTTCTCCTCCTTACTTCAATTCAACAAGCTCTTCTTTATTCTCTCTTATCTCCCCACTATATCACAATTTACCCGGTTATATCTTTGGGAGAATCCAATAATTTTTTGTAAGTCTTTTCAATTAAAAAGCTTCCCAAAGGTGCGGTAAGCAAGATGGCTGCGACAGCTGCGGTCAGTATGAGTTGGCCGCTCGCCAATCCCTCGGAAAGCGGCACAGCACCGATGGCGGCTTGAACGGTGGCTTTCGGCATATAACTGATGGCCGCAAACATTTTTTCTTTTTTGTTCAATGAAGACGGCCACAGGCTCAACAAAACACCGGCCACACGGAACACCAGTGCGCCTAGTATCAACACAATCACTGCTTCTCCTGCTTGAAGGGCATACGCCACATCAACCGATGCTCCCACCAGCACAAATAACAAGATTTGTGCGGCAGCCCACAGTTTGTTGTACTTCCCCGAAAGGCGCGCGGCGAGCTCCGGGTAAAATTGGTTGAGCGCGAGCCCCATTGCCATGATGGCCAGCAATCCGGACATCGGAAGGAACCCGCTGAACAGCGTTTCGGCTTCCAACAGCAGAAAAGAAACGCTTAAAAGCATCATGATTTTGGCTGTGTCGCGCATATGAAACGACCGGTAAACCTTTTGCAGCAGCCAACCGGAAAGAGCGCCGACGACAACGCCCGTCACAATCGCCACCGGGACTTCCAGAAATCCGGAAACAGTGATTTCTCCTCCTAACGACAGTGCCAAAAAAGAAGAGAACAAGACAATCACAAACACATCGTCCATCGATGCTCCCGCCAGCACGAGCTGCGGAACCCGCCGCTTCTGACCGTATCCTTGTTCCATAATATGAAGCATCGCCGGCACCACCACTGCCGGGGAGACCGCCGCAACCACCGCTCCCATCACTGCGGCATCCACCACAGAAATGCCGAACAAAAGAGGCGCCAGCAGCACGATGCCGATAATCTCCAACACCGCGGGCACAAAGCTCATCAAAACTGCAGGAAGCCCGATTTTTTTCAAGTCTTCTACACTTAAAGACAAACCTGCCCGAAACAAAATGATGACCAATGCCACCTGACGCAAATCCGTCGACACGGCCAAAAGCGATTCATCCAGTACGTCCAAAACAGACGGCCCCAACAAAATTCCGGTCAGTATCATCCCCACCAAGCTCGGCAGACCGATCCGCTTGAACACAGCCCCTAAACACATCCCCGTTAAAAAAATCAACGCAATACTCGTCAGCATCCTCCTGCTCCTTCACTCATAAAATAATAAAAAAGCCGATGACTTCTGGACAGACGGGTTCCGTTCTTATCCAGAAGTCATCAGCTTTTCAGCGGTTTAGGCTCGCGCCAAGGGAGAACTTCATTCCCTTCGTTCATTATACCCCTTTTCTCTGGAAAAAGAAAACATGTATGTGAATCAAAAAATGTTTGACGGTGTTTTCGTTTCGTGGTAGACTGTCGTTACTTTATGGATTTGAGGCCTCAATCTGTAAAGAAAAATGAAAGCAATCTCAAAAAAAGGAGGAGTCACCGATGAAAAAACAGATGTGTGTACAGACAGTATGTTGTTGCTGCCCTTGTTGTCCAACAAAGGGTTCTTCATGCTGCGTACATTCATCTCTTTCGTCTGAGACTCTTCCTCAGACACATTCTTTCTGCGTGCTTTAAATGGTCGTATTGTAACCATTTTCACGTAAAAAGAACCAAAAAAAGATGAATTTACAACGTGCATGAACAGCCTTTTCGCTGTTTGTGCACGTTTTTTATTTCCCAAAAAAGGTGGAATCATACATGAGAAATGCATTGAAACGCCCCAGCTTGCTGGTGCAGGTCTTAATCGGCGCTCTCGCAGGGATTCTGATGGGCTATTTCTTTCCTGCAATTGGAAGCCGAATGGAAATTCTCGGATCGCTGTTCTTGAATTTGATTCAAATGGTCATTGTTCCATTGATTTTCCCGTTGGTTGTATTGGCCATTGTAGACATTAAAGACGCCAAACGGTTCGGCGGTGTCGCCGTCAAAGGCTTCCTCTTCTTTTTCTTGGTGACGACCGTCCTGATTTTTCCCGGACTTGTCATCGGCCGTTTAACAGGCATAGGCCAAGCGGTGCAAGCCGGCACAGCGGGCATCGGAGCCATCGAAGGCGTTGCGTCCAATATCAATTTCGAAGACTTTTTCTTAAGCATCGTCCCAAACAACATAGTATCCGCGATGGCATCCGGCGACTTGCTGCCGGTTCTCTTCTTCGGTGTGTTGTTGGGATTTGCCTTGGTTGCCATCGGAGATACCGGCCAACCAGTCGTGGACGTGCTGCGTTCGTGGTCTAAAGCGATGTACAAAATCGTCGATTACTCCATCGCTTTTGCGCCAATCGGGGTGTTCGGTGTATTGGCCAGCGACATGGCGGAAGGCGGCCTTGGACAGTTGGTTTCACTCGGGCAGTTCGTCCTGCTTCTCTTCGGGCTGTACCTCGGAGCCGTCGTTGTGGTCTTTCCAATCATTGCCGCCTTGTTCGGGGTGCCGTATATGGAGTTGTTGAAACACATCAAAGGACCCGCATTTTTGGCGTTCACCACCGGCAGTTCCAGCGTCGTGATGCCGACATTGATTGAACGGTTGGAGAAATTTGGTGTTCCGTCTTCCATCGCTTCATTCGTTGTTCCGCTCGGTTATTCGTTCAACCTCACCGGCGCCTGCCTGTACGTCAGCTTGTCGGTGATGTTCGTCGCCAATTTGTATGGCTCACCGATGAGCTGGGGACAAATCTTGACCTTGGTCGTATTCTTGACGGTGATCACAAAAGGCATCGCGGCGGTTCCTTCCGGTGCTCTGGTCGTTTTGTTGGCCGTCGCCGGTCAACTTGGTCTGCCGGCTGAAGGCGTGGCTTTGTTGGTTTCGGTTGATTTCTTCGCCAATGCCGGACGGACCGCTGTCAATGTCGTCGGAAACGCGTTGGCACCGGCTGTCGTTGCCAAATCGGAAGGCGTCAATTTTTCAAAAACTGCTCAACGTTCCGTCACAAAAGCTTAATCATACATTCAAAGGAGAAGGTTAATATGACAAAAGTACACATCCTGCACGAAAACATGGAATGGACGCAACACTTGATCGACCGGTTGGAAGAATTGGATGTTCCTTATGAAGAATGGAATTTGTCTGATGGGCTTCTGGACATCCAGTCTCTGCCGGCAGACGGCGTGTACTACAACCGTATGAGCGCCTCTTCCCACACCCGCGGCAACCGGTACGCACCGGAGCTGACGGATCAAGTGTTGACATGGCTTGAACAAAAAGGCGCCCGCGTCATCAACGGCACCGGCGCCATCAACCTTGAAGTCAGCAAGCTCAAGCAATACTTGGCTCTGCAGGCTCACGGCATCCAAACGCCGAAAACGATTGGGGCGGTCGGGAAAGAAAACATTTTGAAAGCTGCAGAAAAATTGAACGAATTTCCGTTCATCATCAAACATAACCGCGCTGGAAAAGGTTTGGGCGTCCGCCTGCTTTATTCCATGAAAGAATTGGAAGACTACGTGAACGGACCGGAATTTGAAGACTCCGTGGACGGCATCAGTCTGATTCAACAGTACATCCAATCTGTGGACGGCCACATCATCCGTTCAGAGTTTATCGGCGGGAAGTACTTCTACGCGGTGAAAGTCGATTCCAGTGACGGTTTCGAATTGTGCCCGGCGGATGCGTGCCAACTCGGTCCGAACGGCGAAGAAATTCCGGAAGCAAACAAGTTTGAAATCATCGACCGACTGCCGGAAGACCAAATCGCCCGTTCCGAAGCGTTCTTGAAAGACCAACGCGTCGACGTGGCGGCATTGGAGTTCATCATCGATGAAAAAGGCGACGTCTACACGTATGACGTCAACACAAACACAAACTACAACGCGGATGCGGAAGCCCGCGCCGGAAAATACGCCATGCTTGAACTGGCGCAGTATTTGAAAGCTGAGTTGGAAAAAGTGGCAGTCAAACAGGAAGCCTAACAAAGAGAGGCCGGGAGTGAATTCCCGGCCTCTTCTTTATGTATAGGGCTCACTTTTACGTGACAAGCTGGTTCACGTAAGAGTAAGCCTGCTTTTTGCGCTCACTTTTTTATGACAAGCCTATTCACGAAAGAGTGGGCCAACTTGTTGCACCCACTTTTCCATGAGACCTTCTTTCATGAAAAAGTGCGTCTTTGTATCCTAGTCTTTCACGATTCCAAATTCGTGGACTTTTTCCACCGTGCGTTCTTCACCTTCCAACAAGTCGCCGAACACTTGGTAGATTTCCACATTCAATTTGTTTCCATCTACATTGTAGACGGCAAAGTTTTGCACCGAAGAGTCTCGATTGTTGGAATGGGACTCCGCAAAAACGGACGACTTCTGCGGCTGGCTGCCGAACGCAAACAAATTGTTGTAGTAATCTTTGTCTTCCTGCGTCAGCCAACTCAAATCCGGCCGCATCTTATGCAAGTGTTCCAACGACTTGCTGTACAAGTCGTCGTATTCTTTTGTTCCGCCGGTATTCGGCAGCACAAACACGGTGCCTTCCGGGTTCTTGTAGTATTCCACATTGTCTTCTCCCAACACTACTTCCGGTTGATCGACGGTCGCGTTGGAGAAGTTTTCTTCAGTCGGCACAAACACCAGTGGTTTCGTGCGCGAGACGACGTGGTCGTGTCCTTGAAGAACCAAGTCAACATCCAATTCGTCGATGGTCTGCATGAATGCTTCTCTCACTTTTTGAACATCTTCGTCTTCAAGCGAGTGGTACGATTTGGAAAAGAGCGGCTTGTGGTAGGTCAACACGACCCATTGCGCGCCGTTGTCCCGTGCCTGCTGGATGTCTTTCCGGATCCACGCCAGCTGTTCTTCCCCCAATGCCTTGCCTTCCGGGTTGTCTTCTGACTCTTTATTGTCGTTCGTGTTGGCGACAACAAAGTGCACGCCGTTGTAGTCAAACGAATAATACGACCCTCCGCTGACTTTTTCATTGGTGACCGGTACGTTGAGGTGCTCGTTGAATTTTTCCGTCAACGGATCGTCTCCGTACTTCAGCGCGTATTCGTCATGGTTACCGGCGGCCACTGCCAACGGCTGCTGCATCCACGCGTCTTCGGACTGTTCAAATAAGTCCACCCACTCGTCTTCCACCTCCGCGGTTTCGACCAAATCTCCCGTGTGCAGCACAAACGCTGCTTCATCAGCTGTTTCCAATGCCTGGTTGATTGTGTCAGCAGCGAAAGCCGCTTCATTGCGTACGTGTTCATTCCAGTAAGCGTTCTGCGTGTCGGTGTATTGGATAAAGGTAAAGGCTTCTCCAGCCTCGCCGGACGTTTCGAATGTTCCCACTTCGCTCTTTTCACCGGATTCGCTCCCCACTTGGTAGTAGTACTCCGTGTCCGGCTCCAAATCTGTTGCCAACGCTTTGTAGGAATACTCCGTGACACCCACCAAATCCAAGTGCCCGACCGCATCCCCGCTGGTCCATTCCGGGCCTTCTTTCTCTTCATCCGTGTAATAGCCGTTGATGACCGGGTCGCCGTTTTCATCCAAAACGGGGTCGCCTTCTTCACTCAATTCAACATCCGCATAAATGTAATACCCGTCTTCGGTTCGTTCCGCATAATGGCTCGTCACTTCTGTCGCTTCCGCTTCAAACACCAGCGGATCACTCAAATCTTCCTCGGTGCTGACCCATACTTTGGCGTCTTCAAACAAATCTGTCGTGTACCAATTGAAGCCCATCTGTGTTTGCGTATCCCCGTTGAACGTGGTGATGATCCGGTTCGGGGAATTATCCGCTGCGATTTGTGCCACTTCGGGTTTGGTGTCCATCAACCCGGAAGACGATCCCGAAGATACGTCCTGGCATCCAATCACGCCCACTCCGAGCAGTGCCACCATTGTGGTGAACGTTACGAATCGCTTTTTTCTCTTATGCATTCTACATCCTCCTACTACAATATACGCGGAACTATGTATGAACATCCGCCCACTAGTCCAATATACATAAGAAAAGTTGACATCCAGTAAACATGAAGTAAAAATAATGAATAAATTATCAAGTTTAAGTATAAATGGTTAATACTCCATTTACATTTTTCTTTTTAAACGGAAAAAGAACCCTCTCTTAAAAGAAGGTTCTGTTCATCCTTACATTGTCCATTTAGTCTTTTATAATCCCGAACTCGTGTATTTTTTCCACCACGCGCTCTTCGCCCTCAAGCAGTTCCCCGTATACTTGATACATTTCCACTTCCAACCGGTTGCCGTCAACGGTATAGACAGCGAAACTTTGCACGGCGGAGTCGCGGTTGTTGCTGTAGGAGTCGGCGAAGACACTGTCTTTTTGCGGCTGGCCGCCGAATGCGAACAAGTTGTTGTAATAGTCGACCTGTTGTTGATCCAGCCATTCCAACCCGGACCGCGCTTCGTGGATAAAGTCGAGCGACCGGCCGTAGTAGTCGGCGTACGCTTTGGTGCCAGCAGTGTTCGGCAATACAAACACGGTGCCTTCAGGATTTTTGTAGTACTCTACGTTGTCGTCCCCTAACACCACTTCCGTCTGTTCCACTTCGGCGTTGAAGTCGTTTTCCTCTGTGAAGGTGAGCGGCTTGGTTCTGGAAAGCACGTGGTCATGCCCTTGAAGCGCCAAGTCCACATCCAAGTCGTCTATCAACCGCATGAAGTCTTCCCTCACGGCTTGGACGTCTTTGTCTCCGAGGGAATGGTACGATTTGGAAAACAATGGTTTGTGATAAGCCAGAACGATCCATTCCGCTCCGTTTTCCCGAGCCTTTCGGATGTCTTCTTCCATCCAAGCCAACTGCTGTTCGCCCAGTGCTCCGTATTCTCGGTTGTCATTGGTGTTGGCCACAACGACATGCACCTTGTTATAGTCAAACGAATAATACGACCCGCCGCTGATGTGGTCGTTGGTGACCGGCACATTGATGTGTTCGTTGAATTTTCCGTAAACAGGCATGTCACCATGATTCAGCACGTTATCATCGTGGTTGCCAGCTGCGACCGCCAACGGCTGCTGGAGCCAGTGCTCCTCGGACTTTTCAAACAAATCTACCCACTCGTCTTCCACTTCCTCCGTTTCCACCAAATCTCCGGTATGCAGGACAAAAGCTGCTTCATCTGCGGTATCCAGCGCCTGTTTCAATGTGTCTGCTCCAAACGCGGCTTCATTACGGGTATGTTCGTTCCAAAAGGCATTTTGTGTATCTGTGTACTGGATGAAAGTAAACGGTTCGCTTTCTTCCGCAGAGGTTGTGAACGTACCAACCGGGCTTTTTTCGCCTGCCTCGCTTCCTACCTGATAATAGTATGTTGTCCCCGGTTACAATTTTGTCGCCACTGCTTTATAAGATACTTCGGTGACGTTCACCAGTTCCATCCGTCCCACTTCTTCTCCGTTCGTCCACTCCGGTCCTTTTTGCCCTTCATCCGTATAATACCCTTCCTCATTCATAAAAAGAAAGTAGCCGTCTTCCGTCCGCTCTGCATAGCGGTTGGTCACTTCCGACGCTTCGGCATCAAACACCAACGGTTCGCTCAAATCTTCCTCGGTGCTGACCCACACTTTGGCGTCTTCAAAACGATCCGTCGTATACCAATTAAACCCCATCTGTGTCCGGCTGTCTCCGTGGAATGTGGTGATGATCCGGTTCGGTGTATTATCGGCTTTCACTTCCGCCACTGCCGGCTTTTCTTCGACGATTTCAGGCGATGACTCCAATGTGATGGACTCGCAGCCAAATATCGCCAGACCAATCGCCACCGCTGCACTTGGAAAGAATGCTTTTGTTTTTTAGGCGCATAACAGTTTCCCCGTTCCCTGTATTTTTAAAAGAAAGTTTACTCGTTTATTTTACCCAAAAGAGGCACCTTCCAAAAAGGAAAGTGCCTCGAACAATTAGATTTGTAGAAAGAGTTTAAACAAACTCTTCGTATTCGTTCGGATGCTGGCCTTCCACACGGCCGTCTTCTCCTTTGTCCATCGCATCGATGGCTTGGATGTCTTCTTCGGTCAATTCAAAATCAAACACATCCACGTTCTCCTGTTGGTGTTTTGGCGAAGAAGCTTTCACAATCGGCAGGACATTGTTTTGCAAGTTCCAACGCAACACCACCTGTCCCGGTGTTTTATCGTATTTCTCTGCAATTTTTTTGAGCGTGTTGTCCGCCAAAATGTCCACGATGTTCCGGCCAAACGGGCTCCACGCTTCCGTCAAGATGCCGCGGTCATTGTTTACCTGGACCAGTTCGTTGTTGTTGAAATACGGGTGCCGCTCGATTTGGTTGGTCGCCGGCGTGACGCCTGTCTTGTCGATGATGCGGTCCAAGTGTTCTTCCAAGAAGTTGGACACCCCGATGGTTTTGATCAGCCCGAGTTTCTGCGCGTCCACTAATGCCTGCCATGCCTGGTCGTATTTGCCGACTTTCGGGTTTGGCCAGTGGATTAAGTATTTATCGAAATAGTCAATTCCGATCCGGTACAGCTGTTCTTGGATGAGTTTGAACGCTTTGTCGTAATCATGCGCCAGTCCCGGGAGTTTGGAGCTGATGATGAGTTCTTCCCGCGGCACCGAGCTGTGGCGGATGGCTTCCCCCACCATTCCTTCATTGTTGTAGTTGGTGGATGTATCGATCAACCGGTAACCTTTGTCGATGGCCGTGGTGAGGTCAATCACACCTTTGGCTCCCTGCACACCCACCGTACCGAACCCAATCGCCGGCAGCGTATGTCCGTCGTTCAACAGAAATGCGTCCATAGATGTCTTCCTCCTTAAATTCGTTGTCCTTTTATCCTAACGCACAAGAAGGCGCGGATGGTACCAAAACGCTTTTTTGGCTGTCGGTGTGGAAGTACTCGTCCACCCGCTTTTTCAGCTCTTCCATCGCTTCATCCGCCCGCTTGGCCTGCTCTTTATTGATGGATTCCATGACCAATACCGCATCTGTTGTTTCTTCCGTCAACATCGTGCGCTGGGCTTCCCGCCAGTTCAAACACCGGCACACCGATCCCGCATCATCCAGGTAGCAAATTTCTTCCGGAAGAGCCGGTGCATCTTCTTCGGCTCCGAGCGGCCGGAACGTCTCGCCTCCTTCAGCTTTCCCTAGACGCAACCCGCCTTGGATGGACTGGATGTCTTCGCCCCCGCACGGCACTGCACACGTCAAAGACACGCTGTTGTAGAGGTCCACCAATGGATTGATGGGGGAAAATTCCCGGTCTTGGTGCGCCCGCTTCAACAATGCTTCAATGGAGGAACGCGCACCTTTTTTCGTTTTGAATTTCCGAAACGCTTCCCGCCATTCTTCGATCACTTCGTTTTGGCTGAACGGTTCTTCCGTCAAAAACTCTTTGGCTGCTTCTTTTCCTTGTGTCAGAAGCCCGGAAAAATACTCGTTGTCTTCTTCCTGCACACGGTTGTCGATGCTTTTGACGATCAAAACGTTGATTTGTCCATCCGGAAAAAGGTCCCAAAAGGTTTGTTCCACAGTCATTTTTTTCAATGAAATCACTCCGTTTCTTTTAATTTTTGCCTATAAAACATTGAACTTAAAGAAGGCAAACGCTCTGCATAAATAAGGGGCTCTTTAAAATACTTAAACTGTTTAGTACACTTTACACATAAGAGGAACATGACTGATTATTCATATGAAAGGATCAAGACAATGAGAGAAAATATAGCACCATCCGATAAAACTGTCCGCCTGTCCGTTTTCGGATACATACTGGTGATTATTTCAATCGTGGGCTTTTTCGGGTATTATCTTCCATCAGAAGATGCGACGTTCTGGCAATGGGGGCTCACTTTTTCTACAGGACTAGCACTTCTCACTCCAAAAAACAAACATGTCCCCCGCAAGAAGAGAATAAGAGTCCTTGTATTTGACCTTGTGTACTTCTTGTTGCTGCTAGTTTTCGCTCTTTTCAAGATGCCATATGGAATAAACCTCTTGGCACTTACCATAATCGGCGCTATCCTAATCGTTCCATTACTAAATGAGTCCCTTGGAGTATGGAAAAAAGAGTAAACATCGCAAAAATATATATTTTATAACAGCCGCCCTTCTCTATGCTGGAAGGCGGCTGTTTTATTTAATCTTTTTTTGGATACGGCTTCGGTCCGACCACAGGATGCGGTTGGTAGGTTTCTTCCAAATACACCAATTCCTCTTCCGTCAAGACGACGTCCAAGGCGTCGACTGCATCATCCAAGTACACCATTTTGGTCGCTCCAATCACCGGTGCCGCCACCGCTTTTTGTGCGAGCAGCCAAGCAAGCGCGATCTGTGTGCGGGTAACGCCTTTTTTCTCCGCCAATTCGCCTACGCGGTCAACGATCACTTTATCGATGTCCTCGGTGTGGCCGTATTTTTGTTTGGCAATGTTGTCGCTTTGGGACCGCTTGGTGGTTGCCGCCCACTCACGGCTCAGGCGTCCAGATGCCAACGGACTGTATGGTGTGAGTGCCACGCCCAAGTCTTCGCACAATGGATTCATCTCACGCTCTTCTTCCCGGTACAACAAATTGTAATGGTTCTGCATCGAAATGAAGGGGGTCCATCCGTTCATTTTTGCGGTGTACTGCGCTTTTTGGAACTGCCACGCGTACATCGCACTCGCCCCTATGTAGCGCACTTTCCCGGACTTCACCACATCGTGTAACGCTTCCATCGTTTCTTCAATTGGCGTATCGTAATCCCAACGGTGGATGATCAACAAGTCGATGTACTCCATACCCAATCGCTCCAGGCTTTGATCGACTTGCGCTAGAATGTGTTTCCGCGACAACCCGCTGCCGTTCGGTCCGTCAAACATCCGGCCATGCACTTTGGTCGCCACCACAATCTCATCCCGAACCGCCAAATCGTTCAAGGCACTACCTAAAATTTCTTCACTTGCACCCAGACTGTATACATTCGCTGTGTCAAAAAAGTTGATGCCCAAATCCAACGCCCGCTTGATGATGGCCCGGCTCTCTTCTTCCGGCAGCACCCACGAATGAATCCACTTTTCCGGATCCCCAAAGCTCATAGCTCCCAAACAAAGACGCGACACTTCCAACCCGCTTCTTCCCAGACGTACATAGTCCATGTGTGATCCTCCTTCTTCAAAAAGCGTTTTCAACACTATTCATTTTATACTATGTCCTTTAAAAAAATCCATCGAAAGCTTTTTGATACAAAAAAAGCCTGACTACCTTTTTTCGTAGGCTTCGAAAATAGAAAGGTAATCAAGCAAATGGGCGGTATTTTCATCGATGTCTCTTTGTGTGACGCTCGTCAATAATTTATAATCCTTCAACAACAAGTCGCAGTTCGTTGCAACCAGTTCATCCGATTCATCCACCATGCAGTAAACAACCCATTTGTTCCCATCAGAAAGCTGTTCAACCGCTGCATAGTATGGACGGCTCTTTTGGTTTTCAATCACTTCGTAGCAGCGGTGTTCCGACTGAACAAACGAAACTTCTTGAACGTCCACCATTTTTTGAAGGATTTCCAGCGGATTTTTTCTGGTTTCCCTCACCAACAGACGGTCTCGGTATTTATTCAATAGCGCACGCATATCGCCCATTTTGCCTCACTTCCCTCATACTTCTTACGGCAGGACCTCATCTTCCAAGTCACCCGGCAGCCAAACGCCCAGCGGCTGCACCGTGTGTTCTTGTTTGTTTTCCTCAACACCTATGTAAAGGTTGTTCCATTCGTTTTCCACATTTACTTCTTTTTCCATAACCAACATCCCCGACAAACCCAAAGCAGCGGACCATACAAGCGTAATTTTTTTCATTTTCCACTCCTCCTTCCTTATCAGACTACCACGCAGAAAGAAAAATTCTGTATAATAGTTATATCTGACTAAAAGGAGGCTGTCCCGTTGCCACATATGGGAGAAACATTGAAAATGATCCGCACCAGCTTGTCATTGACTCAATCGCAACTTTCCGCAGGCATCATGACTCAATCAAATTACTCAAAGATGGAAAAAGGCGAAATCGACGTCCCTTTTTCTAAAATGATTGCCCTGCTCGAAAAGCTCGGCATGTCCGTCGAGGAGTTTTTATATGTACATAACCACTATTCCCAACAATCCACCAATCATCTGCTGCGGTTGAGCCGGTTGAAGTACAATGACAAAGAACGACTTGTCCAATATAAAAAAGAATTGGTCTCCCAGTCAACGATGACGACTCGAGAATAGGAATTGGCTGCCATTTACGATGCGTTAATCCTTATCGCCGACCAAAACGACTATGAAACAGCCAAGCAAAAGGTCGAACCGATTTGGCAGCGTCTGGAAAAACACGACACATGGTACTTATACGATATTCAACTGCTCAATAACATCTTATATCTTTTTCCAATCGACACCGCCGTTTCCATCGTGTCGCTGGCCTTAAAGCAATTGAAAAAATACAAGAACCTCCGCGGTATCAACAATTTATCCGCGAACATGCAGATGAACTTGGTGTTGCTACTGATTCAACACAAACGCTATGAAACCGCATTGGCAGAAGTCGAGCGGTTGATGGACGCATGCATCCAGAAGAATCTTTACCTTCACCTGGCTCTCTGTTATTCGCGCAAAGGGCTGCTGCTCGATTTGCTCGGGAGAGAAGGGGCCGCCGCGTGGTATGAAAAAGGGGAGTTTTTGCTCGATGTCATGCAGAACGACGACTTGAAAAAAGAAATTCAAAAAGAGATCCAACAATATTCCGCATCCATCCAGTAACCACAAAAGGCACTTCCCCGCTGAGGAAGTGCCTTTACCGTTTCAGCTGAACAATAGGTTCAACCCTACAATCGCTAACGGAAAACCAATCATGAAGACGATATCTTGAGGACGCACTTTCATCTGTTGTTTCATCGTCCGTTGTTCGCTGAACCCTTTGGATTCCATCGCCAACGACAACCGATCGGACCACCGGACCATTCGGACCATCATCGTGAACAACGGTTTGGTATCGAACGGTCTGACCGGCAAATTCCGGACTTGGAGCGCCAGCTTAGATTTTTTGTATTCTTGAGAAATCAGTGACGTCAAATTCAACGCCGTCAAGATGGCGTACCCCATCTTCATCGGCATCTTCGCTTGTTGGATGAAACTGTAGACGAGTTCGTTCGAGTCGGTCGTCAAACTGAAACTCAATCCCAACATCGCAAACGCCAACAGCCTCGTGCTTAACGTCACGCCGTTCAGCAGTGCCGGATTTTCCGCAGCGGTCATGGTGTCCACCGCCATACTCAACAGATTTTCTTCGGAATGGAACAGCCAGCCGGTAAAGAAATAGCTGGCTGAAATCAGAAGAATCGGCAGTAAAAACCGGGCCAACTGATTCAGACTGGTTCTATTGGATGTGAGCAGAAACAAGAAGCCAATTAGAGCAAGCAACACGTTGGTCTGCCACTGAAAGGTCACTCCCAATAAAATAGATCCAACCAACAGGCCGATGGTTTTAGCGGTAGGGTTAATGGCATCAATCATCGCTGTTTCCTGACCTTTCTGTCTTTAAGTTGGTATATCTCATCCGCATACGCCTCCACCAATCCTTCGTCATGACTCGTAAACAAACACGTGATGCCTGCTTGGCACAGCTCCTTTAGTTTGGCCATAATGTTTTTGGCGTTCTGCGCATCTTGCCCGTATGTCGGCTCATCCACCAGTAAGAGTCGCTGCTTTCCAACGGTCATGCACAACACCGCCAGCCGTCTTTGCTGTCCCTGGCTCAGCAACCAAGGAGATTTGGTCAACTGCTCTTCAAATTGATGTTCCAGCAGCAACTCGCGTGCCGCCGCTTCTTCCCGTCCCTCTTCTGCGCTTTTCCACGCCCTCACACTCAAGACCATCTCATCCAACACCTTTGTTTGCACAAACTGGAGGGACGGGTCTTGAAAGACAATGCCTACTTTGGAATAGAGGTCGGCCGGCTTCAAATTCCGGATGTCCTCCCCGCCGATGCGGATGGTCCCCTGATACGGCATGGCGTTCAAAATGGATTTGAACAGCGTCGTCTTTCCTTTCCCGCTCGGACCGATCAACGCCGCAAGCGTTCCTTTCTTCAAAGAAAACGACACGTCGTCCAGCAGCGGCATCGTTTCCCGCTTTTTTCTGAAAAATGACCGCTTCTTCACGTCTGTGTGGGCAATGTGAACCCCTTCCAGCTCCAACACGGTTTCTTGCGATTCGTTGTTCCGGCGTCTCTCCACGGAAGGTGTCTCCACGAGTACGCCTTCTGCCTGCAGCAGCTCTTTCTTTTTCTCTGGAGAGAACAACGACAAGTCGTGCAGACACCCCTGTTTGTCCAACAGCAGCCAACGCTCCGCCCATTCCCAGCGGTCCAACCGGTGATCGATCACCACCATCGCTTTCCCTCTCTGCAGCAGTTTCTTTATATAATCCATATAGATACGACTGGTTTCTTCATCGAGATTGGCAAACGGTTCGTCTAAAATGTACAGCGGCGCATCTACCAAATCCGCACACACAAATGCTGCGCGTTGGAGTTCCCCGCCGGACAATTCATCGAACGGACGGTCCAGTAGATAGGTGAGCTGAAAATGGCGCGCTTTTTCTTCAATCTGTGCGTCCATCTCATCGGGTGCAACCTGCGCGTTTTCCAAACAGAACACCATCTCTTCCCGCAGCGTTTTCATGCTGAAAGACAACCGCGCATGTTGAAAAATCGTCCGCACATACCAGGAGCGTTCCTGCACAGAAAGGTGTTGCAGCTCTTTCCCGCCCAACTTGATGTGTCGGACCTGCACGTTCCCGCCGTTTTCTGGGAAATACCCGTTCAGCACGTTAGCCAGCGAACTCTTTCCATTTCCACTCTGGCCGCACAGCAGCACCATCTCACCGGGTGCGATGTCAAAATCAATTTCTTCAAACAGTGTCCGGCCCCCAATTTGAAACGTCAAACCGGAAACCGACAAGCCACGGTCACTCATTTGCTCCACCCGGGTTCAAATAGGTTAAAATACCCGCTTCGTCCAGTTTGTCGCAAATGCGTTTGGACAAGTAACCCGTGAAGAACAGCGAACTCAACAGACGGATGACGAAAATGGCCGCCACAATGCGCCAGTCCATGGCCAGGTAGTTGCTCCGGAATCCGGTCCACAAGAAGGTGACCACCGTTGCCGATACAGCCGCCGTCATCGTTACTTTGTAGGAGTATTTTTCGTACTTCGTGAACGCAAACGGCAACTCGACCCCCAACCCTTGAATGAACGCACTCAGCATCACAATAACGCCGAACATGTTCCCGAGCATCACTTCAATCAACGCGGCGATCACTTCGGTAATGATGCCGACGACCGGTTTGCGGATCAAGTAGGTGGTGATGATGGCCGCCATAAACCATACGCCATAAAACGGTTCGTACCCCAACACACCCAAACCAAAAGGCGTCAACAGCGTCGACAACGCCGTTCCGGCATACACCGCCAAGAGATAAAACACACCAAACACCACAGAAATCAGCGCCATCAACAAATAATCGCGTAAGGTCAATTTTTCTCTATTCATGGATATCGGTCTCCGGAACGTTGCAGTGAAGCGTGAACTGAATGACGTAATGGCTGACGGTTTTTCCGACGGTGTTCGAGACATATTCCAAGTAGTCAAACACGTCCTGCACCGAACCGCCCAAATTGGTGCCGTAATGCCCCGAACCGGTCACCACTTCGCGGTCGATTCCTTCATTGACCACTTCTGCGATGGTCGCCATGTAATCGTCTGACCCCATCGGATACAACGCGTATTTTCCGATGACCGGGAAGTCAATCTGGCTTGTCTCTGCTCGGTTAACTCGCGGATTGTCGAATGCCAACGTGTAGTCGCTGTCGCTGTCTCCAGGGCAGCCTTTTGAAATCGTGGCTTCCAAAGACATATGTACGCCTTCTGTGTACGCGTAGACATACGCTGCTTTCAACGCATCGAACACCGCTTCCTCTTTCCCGCGGTAAACCGTGGAAATATGGTCGGTTTCTGCCCATACTTTGGACAGGTCGACTTGTTTGATTGCCCCGAGGATGATATTTTCGAAATCATCACTCATCGGTGAAAGATTGAAACGTGCGCCTGTGATTCCCATCGTGGAACCAGGCTTTCCAACTGAACAATTTCCGTAGCTGACATAGTTTTTTTCCATAAAAAAACCCCTCCTTACGAAAAAAATCCATAGGAAAGAGCCTCAGTATATAAAGTCGATCTCCCTACGCAGCCATTACGCTGATCAGGTTACTGGTCTGATATACATCACTCTCAGCCTCCAATTCGAGACTCCCAGGATCTTCCGTATTTAATTTTTTGTACATCTTGACTATAACAGCTTTTGGAAACTGTTACAACCCCGATTGGAATTTATGGTGACATCTTCTCTTTAATCGTTTGTGCATAAACAAAAAACACCTCCGCTACTGGGAAGCGTTGAGCAGAATCCCCGCCTGTTTCCTATTCCATTTGTGACAGTCCCTCTAGTTCGCTATAATAACCATTATGAGTTACGTTATCATTATTTTTTGGAGCTGATTTGGTGTTATCGACAACTGCGTTACTTAAGGTAATTGCACCCTATTTTAAGAAATATTGGAAAATTCTGACCATTGATCTTATCGCTTCAGCCTTAACGACTGTAGCTATGTTCTTCCTGCCGATCATTTTGCAGCAATTGACCGATTACGGAGCGTCTGGAGATCTGACTGCTCGTGTGATTGCGTATCTTGCAGGAGTATTCATCATCTTGAAATCCATCGAAGTCATCGCCAGGTATTACATGACGAATATCGGCCACCGCATGGGGGCAATGATAGAAACGGATATGCGGCGGGACATTTTTGGGCATCTGATGACACTCGATGACACTTATTATAACGAGAACAAAGTCGGTGAAGTCATGACCCGGGTGACCAATGATTTGTTTGACATCACAGAGTTTACCCACCATGCCCCTGAAGAGTACTTTATTTTTACGATTCAGTTGGTTGTTTCATTCTTGGTACTGAGTTTCATCAACCTTCCATTGACCATTACGATTTTCATTATGTTACCGATTATGTTGTTCGTCTCTACCCACTTCCGCAAGCGCATGGCAGAGGCACAGCTGAACCAACGCCGTCAAATCGGGCGTCTGAATGCCGGCGTTGAAGACAGCATCTCTGGAATCCGCGTGGTCAAAAGTTTTGCCAACGAAAAAGAAGAAATCGATAAATTCGAATCCGGCAACCAAAAATTTTATGGAATTTTGATTTGTCAAATTAAGCGAGACAAAATATCATTGTCTACATGATCTAAGAAACACTCAAGTGGTGTTCGATAATTTAATGACTTTCTTGGAATGTTGTTTCTTCTAGAAGAAACGCTTGAAATGTACTCTTGTGTAACTGAATTGAAATCCATTTCTTTTGGTAGACCGGTTTTTCGTAGTAACCCATTTGAATTTTCATTTAGAGCTCTTTGAGAGGGCGTGCCTGGGTCTGCAAAATAAATGTCGATATCCTGTTGATTGCTGATGTTTTTCCAGTTTGAAAATTCTTTCCCGCAATCAAAAAT
>NZ_AUCD01000012.1 GCF_000429585.1 Atopococcus tabaci DSM 17538 | reverse complement strand
GTTTAAGCAGCTACCAAAGAATATATTTAAGTCGATTACATTTGATTGTGGCAAGGAATTTTCCAATTGGAAAAACTTAAGTAATCAACAAGATATTTCTATTTTCTTTGCGGATCCAGGCTGTCCCTCTCAACGCGGACTAAATGAACATTCAAACGGTCTCTTACGTAAAGATGGGTTACCTAAACAAATGGGCTTCAACGAAGTCGATCAACAATTTATTTCTTCTGTCGCAATCCGAAGGAATAAAATACCTAGAAAATCTTTAAACTATAAGACCCCGTTGGAGGTCTTTCTGGAGAATGTATCAGGTTTAAATTATTTCTAGCTTAATTTGACAAACGAAATAAACAAGAACGATGAGCGGTAAAAGTTTAGGCCGCTTTTTTATATAAAGAATGTGGGTGAGAGAAGAGCAATGGGAATATTTAAGAAACTTGGATGGTTTTTTAAACAAGAAAAGAAATCATATATTATCGGAGTGATTACATTATTTATCGTAGCATTGCTCAATTTGATACCCCCTCGTATCATTGGGATTGTTGTGGATGAAATTGAAACAGGAATACTTACCAGCCGCTCATTGATGATGTGGCTGGGATTGCTTGCAGCAGTAGCAATCAGTCAATATTTGCTGCGGTACGTGTGGCGCGTACGAATTTGGGGAAATGCTGCACGGTTGGAAAAGATTGTCCGTCAGCGTCTATTTAACCACTTTACAAAAATGGACAACGAATTTTTCCAAAAGTACCGGACAGGTGATTTGATGGCTCATGCCACCAACGACTTAAGAGGGTTACGGATGGTGGCGGGCGGAGGCATCTTGATGATTGCAGATACGCTGAGTGTCGGCATAACGACCATTTTAGCGATGGTTTTTGTGGTGGATTGGCGCTTGACTCTTGTGGCAATCTTGCCGATGCCGTTTTTAGCGATTGTCTCCAGAATATTGGGAAAGCAACTGCATTCCCGTTTCCGAAGCGCACAGGCCGCATTTTCTTCGCTGAACGATAAAGTGCAAGAGAGCATCCAAGGTGTCAAAGTGATCAAAACCTTTGGACAAGAAAAAGAAGACATTGAAGAATTCAATGAACAAACCAATCATGTTGTAAAAGAAAACAACCGGGTTTATAAAATTGATTCATTGTTCGACCCGGCTATCACGCTGATTATCGGTTTATCCTACGTTCTGTCTATCTTGGTCGGAGGGGCGTTGGTAACGGCAAATGAAATCACTATCGGGGATTTTGTTACATTCATCAACTACATCACCATGCTTGTATGGCCGATGATGGCGGTAGGACGGTTGTTTAATATTCTGGAAAGAGGAAGCGCAAGTTATGACCGTATCGAACAATTGATGAAAGAAGAGACTTCGATTGTGGAAATCCAAGGAGCAACGGATAAAGCGGCTGAAGGAGATATTCAATACGCTGTCAAGGAGTTCCGTTATCCAGAAAGCGAAACACCTGCGCTCTCAGACATCGTGTTCAACTTGAAAAAAGGGCATACGCTTGGTGTAGTCGGAAAAACAGGCGCCGGTAAAACGACACTGTTCAGGCTGCTGTTGAGAGAATATGACAATTACGACGGAGTGATCAAAATCGGAGGGCAGGATATCCGGGAATACACGCTGGATGGACTGCTGAAACAAGTCGGCTATGTTCCACAGGACAACTACTTGTTCTCTACCACTATCAGAGAAAATATCCGTTTCGCGAATCCCGATTTGAGTCAAGAAGAAGTGGAGCACGCAGCGAAACTGACCGCCATCCATGACGATATACTTGCTTTCCCGGATGGCTATGATACAGCCGTTGGAGAACGCGGCGTGTCGTTGTCCGGTGGTCAAAAACAACGGATTTCCATTGCGCGGGCTTTGATTGTAAATCCTGAATTGCTTATTTTAGACGATTCCCTTTCGGCGGTGGATGCCGAAACAGAAGAAGCCATTTTATCCGGTTTGAAGAGGGAACGGGAGGATCAAACAACCATTATCGCTGCCCACCGCATCAGCAGTGTGATGCATGCGGAAGAAATCATTGTACTCGATGAAGGACGGATTGTGGAACGAGGGACACATGCCGAACTGCTGGAAAACGACGGTTGGTATAAAGACATGTATGAACAGCAACAGCTTGAACGCAAATTGAAAGGAGTTGAATGAAGATGGAACAAAAACAAACAAACTATCATTCGATTCCTTTGAAAGAACAGGCAACGGTCCTCAAAAGAATCATTTCTTTTTCCGGTCCTTACAAATGGCAATTTTTCTGGGGTATCTTTTTCGGTATCCTGTTGGCAGTGATTAACGCCGTTTTGCCAAGAATTATCCAAGTGTTCATCGATGACTATTTGACACCACGGGAAGCAACCACCGGCATTTTAATATTGTTTGCTTCACTGTACTTGGCAGGAACCATCGTTAAAGGAATTGTGTGGTACTTCAACTTGTATTTGTTTAATATGGCTTCTGAAAAGACCGTCCAAAATATCCGTGAACATATTTTCACAAAAATCCATCAACTGGGCATGCGCTTCTTTGACCAAACTTCTGCGGGATGGATTGTCACGCGGGTGACGAATGACACAGAAGCGATGAAAGACTTCTGGAATGTGTTTTTGACGATTCTTCAAAGCGCATTCGGTCTCATCACTTCTTTGGGAGCGATGTTCCTGCTGGACATTGAAGTGACGTTGTGGATATTGCTGTTTGTTCCGGTCTTGGTCATCGTGACAAACATCTATCAAATATACAGCTCACGGACATATCAAGAAATGAAAGAGAAGAACAGCCAATTGAACTCAAAGCTCGCTGAGTCCATCAACGGCATGTCCGTCATTCAGCAGTTCAGGCAGGAAAGACGGTTGCAAAAAGAATTTGAAAAAACCAACCAAGAGTATTTCGACGCGCATTTTTCGATGACAAAAATTAATGCATTGTTATTAAGTCCGATTATCAATATGCTTTATACATTGTCCATTGTGGTGATTCTATGGATTTTCGGGCGGGAGGCACTGGTCGGTCCAGTGGAAGTGGGGGTCATTTACGCCTTTACTTCGTATGCCAACAACTTCTTCCGTCCCTTGACTCGACTGATGGACAGCCTCAGCTTGTTCCAAGACGGGTTGATTTCCAGCGCGCGCATCTTGAAAGTGTTGGATACGGAAGAATATGTTCCGGAACAACATAATGTGGAAGACGCAACCATTCAAAACGGAAAAATCGAATTTAAGAATGTGTCGTTTTCTTACGATGGAGAAAACAACGTCTTGGATGATATCAGTTTCACCGCTGAGCCAGGAGAAACAGTCGCTCTGGTGGGGCATACAGGAAGTGGAAAGAGCTCCATCATTAATGTGCTGATGCGCTTTTACGAATTCCAAAAAGGCGATGTGTTGATCGATGGAAAATCCATACGGGAGTATCCGATCGAAGAGCTGCGCACAAAGATGGGACTCGTCCTGCAAGATTCCTTTTTGTTTTACGGGACCATCAAAGACAACATTCGTTTGAAAGACGATTCCATTTCAGACAAAGAAATCGTGGACGCCGCTCGTTTTGTTCAAGCGGATCAATTCATTGAACAGCTTCCGGATAAATATGATGCGCGTGTCGTTGAAAGGGGAGCGGGTTATTCAAGCGGGCAAAAGCAGTTGATTTCATTTGCTAGGACTATCGTAAAAGATCCGAAGATTTTGATTTTGGATGAAGCGACAGCAAACATCGATACAGAAACTGAAGCACTGATTCAGGCTGGATTGGCAAAAATGCGGAGAGGCCGGACAACGATCGCCATCGCACACCGTTTGTCCACTATCCGGGACGCTGATTTGATTCTGGTTCTGGATAAAGGGAAAATCATCGAACGCGGCACGCATGACGAATTGATTGGAAAAGGCGGCGTCTACAAAGATATGTATGAGCTGCAAAATCTGGGACTCCAAACAGGAGACCCTGAACCGTCATACAGTTAAAAAAACGCCTCACAGATTTTTTCTGTGAGGCGTTTTTTTACTGTTGGCCAAGTTCTTTATCGATGGTGTCAAAACGTGACTGCAGTAAGTCCCCGTATTGTTTGGCTGTTTCATCGTTCAAACGCGTTTTCCGTTCAACCACCAGCGGTTCACCGAATCTGACCACTGCTTTTTTTCGCTGAAGCAGTTCTTTGAATGTCTTAGGTCCCGAGTAAACAGCGGGTACAATCGGTTTGCCGCTCAATTTGGCAATGGTCAATGTGCCGCCTTTCAATTCGGAAGAATGACGGGAGCCGGTTGGGAAAATAACCAGACCCAGTTTTCCTTCTTTCAAAATTTTTACTGGTGTTTTAATGGCGCTTGGTCCCGGATTCTTCCGGTCAACTGGAAAAGCGTTCATCTTCATGATCAGCCGACGCAAAAGAGGATTTTTAAATAGCTCTTTTTTTGCCATAAAACTGAATTGTTCCGGGCTGGCGGCCAAAGCTAGAAAGACCGGATCCAACCAAGTCCGGTGAGGGGAGGCCAAGATGTAATTCTCATCTTTTGGTACCACTTCTCTGTTTTGAACTTCAGGTTTTCCATTCAGGATATAGACAAATATTCGAATAATCCCTCTGACAATAGAATAAAACACGTTATTACCCTCCACATCGCTTAACGAAGTATTGATTCTTCAACATCGTTCAGCAGTTTGACGTTTATGAATGAAGCGGATAAGAGAAGATTTTCCTTGCTTCATCATGTAATAGTATGCGGCAACGTAAACTTTTTGGCAACAGTTTTTCTTTTTCAATAAGAATTTTTTGATGTTTTGTTCTTGCAATTGTCGAAAACCTTCTGTATAATTACAAACGGTGCGAAGAGCACTTATTTCACACCTTGATGGATGTAATGGACGGTGCTTGCAAGGTGCAAGTTTCCATACAGCAGAAATCAGGGGAGGGAAAATAAAAACCAAATTGGAGGAAAGAAAAATGGCAGTAGTAACAATGAAGCAATTGCTTGAGTCAGGTGTACATTTCGGACACCAAACACGTCGTTGGAACCCGAAAATGAAACCTTATATCTTTACAGAACGGAACGGTATTTACATCATCGACTTGCAAAAAACCGTTCGTATGATCGACCAAGCATACAAATACATGCGTGATATCGCAGCAAACGGTGGAACAGTCTTGTTTGTAGGTACGAAAAAACAAGCACAAGAATCCATCAAAGAAGAAGCAATTCGTTCTGGTCAGTACTACGTAAACCACCGTTGGTTGGGCGGTACTTTGACAAACTGGGACACAATCCAAAAACGTATTTCTCGTTTGAAACAAATCGAGAAAATGGAAGAAGACGGAACTTTCGAAGTTCTTCCTAAAAAAGAAGTAGGTCTTTTGATCAAAGAACGCGACCGTTTAGAAAAATTCTTGGGCGGAATCAAAGACATGCCTGGTATTCCAGATGTTATGTTTGTGGTAGACCCTCGTAAAGAACGTATCGCAATTAAAGAAGCACAAAAATTGAACATTCCAATCGTTGCAATGGTTGACACAAACTGCGACCCAGACGAAGTTGATGTCATCATCCCATCAAACGACGACGCTATTCGTGCAGTCAAATTGTTGACTTCTAAAATGGCTGACGCATTCATCGAAGGAAACCAAGGCGCAGATAACGAAGAAGCAGCTCAATCTGAATCCCTTGAAGAAATCGTTGAAGTTGTTGAAGGCGACAACGAAGAATAATAAAACTATTAGGCTGTCTTGAAGATGGCGGAACAGGCTGAACATTCTGATGCTCCGGTCTTATGCCTCCGTTAACGAGGCAGCTTTTTCTATAGAATATAAGAAATTGTAAAATCTGTTCAACGCGTAAGAAAAGGACGTTTCAGTTTTTTACGTGCTCTTGCGCAGAACGTTTTTCTTAAGCAATAAAGTGTTCTACATTATACCTATAGGAGGAAACAAAATGGCTAAAATTTCAGCTGCACAAGTAAAAGAATTGCGCGACAAAACAGGCGTGGGAATGATGGACGCGAAAAAAGCTCTTGTTGAAACAGACGGGGACATGGACGCGGCAGTCGACTTTTTGAGAGAAAAAGGCGTATCCAAAGCGGCTAAAAAAGCTGACCGTATCGCTGCAGAAGGTTTGGCTGACATCCACGTGAACGGAAACACTGCAGTTATCGCAGAAATCAATGCTGAAACTGACTTTGTAGCGAAAAACAAACAATTCCAAACATTGGTACAAGACATCACTAAAGCAATCGCAACTGAAAAACCTGCGGATGTTGAAGCTGCAAACGATGTTAAAATGAACGATGGAACAATTGCTTCTGAAATCACAGAAGCGACTACAACCATCGGTGAAAAAATCACTTTGCGTCGTTTCTTGATTGTTGAAAAAGAAGACAACCAAGTATTTGGTGATTACAAACACATGGGCGGACGTATTGCGGTTCTTACTGTTCTTGACGGAACAGAAGATGTAGAAATTGCACGTAACGTTGCAATGCACATCGCTGCCATCAACCCTCGTTACATCACTCGTGACGAAGTTCCTCAAGAAGAACTTGACCATGAGTTGGAAATCTTGAAAGAACAAGCGAAAAACGAAGGCAAGCCTGAAAAAATCATCGAAAAAATGGTTCAAGGCCGCTTGAACAAATGGTTGGCTGAAATCAGCTTGGTAGACCAACCATACGTTAAGAACCCTGATGTAACAGTTGGTCAATACTTGAAAGAAAACGGTGCTTCCATCAAAGCATTCACTCGTTACGAAGTGGGCGAAGGAATCGAAAAACGCCAAGAAAACTTCGCAGAAGAAGTACAAAACCAATTGAAAAAATAAGTTCCGCCAGAAACGGAATCAGGAACGCAGTAAGATGCGTTCCTTTTTTTTAGGAATATGATAAACTGAGACTGTAATGGATTGATGGAGGGAAAAAATGACTCAACCAAAATATAAGCGCGTCGTATTGAAATTGAGCGGCGAAGCTCTAGCAGGTGAAGGTGGATTTGGAATCCATCCACCAACGATCAAAAAAATCTGTGATGAAATCAAAGAAGTTCATGGATTGGGAATAGAAATCGCTATTGTCGTCGGTGGAGGAAACATCTGGAGAGGCCAGGTCGGCTCTGAGATGGGCATGGAGCGGGCACAAGCTGATTACATGGGTATGCTCGCAACGGTGATGAATGCACTTGCGTTGCAAGACTGCTTGGAGAACATAGATGTGCCGACCCGAGTTCAAACTTCCATCGAAATGCGCCAAATCGCAGAACCGTATATTCGCAGAAAAGCTGTCCGTCACTTGGAAAAAGGACGTGTAGTCATTTTTGCCGGCGGAACCGGGAACCCGTACTTCTCTACGGATACCACTGCAGCTTTGCGTGCAGCTGAGATTGAAGCAGATGTCATCATGATGGCTAAAAACAATGTAGATGGTGTATACTCAGCAGATCCGAAGCTAGACACCAACGCAGTTAAATTCGACGAATTGACTCATTTGGACCTTATCAGTAAAGGATTGCGGGTCATGGATACGACAGCCAGTTCATTGAGTATGGACAACGACATCCCGTTGGTCGTATTTAATCTCAATCAATCCGGAAACATCAAGCGTGTGGCAATGGGTGAAGTGATTGGAACTACAGTGAGGGGGAAAAAATATGAGTGATGCATTGTTAAAAGACACAAAAACAAAAATGGAGAAAGCGGAACAAGCGTTGAGACGCGAATTGGCAGGAATCCGTGCCGGAAACGCCAACCCTAGTTTGTTGAACCGCATCGATGTAGAGTATTACGGAGTCATGACGCCATTGAACCAATTGGCGCAAATCTCTGTGCCGGAAGCGCGTTTGTTGATGGTTACTCCATACGACAAGAGCTCCATCTCTGAAATTGAAAAAGCGATCCAAAGAAGCGATTTGGGCATTACTCCAGCAAACGACGGAAGTGTCATTCGTTTGGCGATTCCTCCATTGACAGAAGAACGCAGAAAAGAAATTGCGAAACAAGTAGGCAAAGAAGCTGAAAACGCAAAAATTGCTGTTCGTAACATCCGCCGGGATGCGATGGACCAATTGAAGAAAGAAGAAAAAAGCGGAGAAATCACAGAAGATGATTTGCGCCGCTATGAAAAAGATGTTCAGAAATTGACGGACGACAGCGTTGCAAACATTGATAAAATCGCCGAAGAGAAAGAAAAAGAAATTTTGGACATTTAATCGAATTAGATTAAAAAAGCGAAGGACCCCGGCAACGGCCGCAAGTCCTTCGCTTTTTTATGGGAATGATTCGGTTATTAAGCGGTCTGTTCATCTTCTCCAAAGAGCATATTGACCACTTTGGTTACAATGGCTGTGACAATAAGACCGATAATGTATCGTTTGATTCTTCTTTTCATACTGATATCCTCCTTCCTAAGACTTTCTTATGAATTTTATTATAACATAGGTATTTCGGGGAGCAGGAATGGAACGCTTGCGGATTGACGGGTACATAAAGGGAGAAAGTAGTGCAAAAGGCTTCACTTCCTCCTTCACCAAAATAAAGATTTCGTATAGGCATTCTCATGGTTTTTTGCTACAATGAGAGAAGTGCAGACTCAGTAACGGGGGTTATAAAGTGAACGACGAACGAACACCTGTATCTATGGAAGGACCGATTCCCAAACACGTGGCTGTCATTATGGACGGAAACGGGAGATGGGCACAAAAGAGAAACCTTCCCAGAACAGAAGGACATAAAGAAGGCATGGAGGCAGTCAGAAGAGTGGCTGTCCGTGCCAGTGAAAGAGGCGTCAAAGTATTAACACTGTTTGCCTTTTCCACTGAAAACTGGAAAAGGCCGTTGGATGAGATCCGTTTTCTCATGAAACTGCCGATTGATTTTTTTGATGTGTTCATGCCGGAACTATTGAAGAACAACATCCGTGTCACGGTTACAGGATTCAAAGGGAAAATACCTGGACCCACACGGAAAGCCGTTGAAAAAGCGGTTGAACAAACGAAAGACAACGATGGGATGATTTTAAATTTCGCGTTGAACTACGGCGGAAGAGCGGAAATTGTGAATGCCACCAAAGAAATTGCCCAGTTGGTAAAAAGTGGCCGCTTAAACGTGTCAGATATTGATGAGGCTACATTTGAGGACCATTTGTTGACAGCATCTTCTGTTACGCCCTATCAGGAAGTGGATTTGATGATCCGAAGCAGCGGAGAACAACGGCTCAGTAACTTTTTATTATGGCAGAACGCTTACAGTGAGTTTTATTTTTCAAACTTGGCATGGCCTGAGTTTAATGGCGATGTGTTTGATGAAGCCTTGAGCAGCTTCCAACAGAGGAGCCGGCGATTTGGCGGATTATAACGGAAGCGTGACAGGAGGAGAAAAATGAATCAGCGTATTATCACTACCGTTTTTGCGTTACTCTTTTTCATCCCTTTTTTGCTTATCGGCTCGTGGCCACTGGAAATATTACTGGCTGTGCTGGCAATTATAGGTATGTACGAACTAATAAAAATAAAATCCATTCAACCGTATTCTCTCGGGGCACTCCTTTCTTACTTGGGTGTTGCGATGATTGTGTTTTCTCATCGCTTGTTCCCGATGGTTTCAGACCACTGGTCGTTGTACGATGGGGTTCTTGGAATAGTGTTGCTTTTATTTGTTTATCTGCTTTTTTCCAAGCAAGACTATGATGTGGAAGACGTTTCTGTCTCTTTGATGGGCATGTTGTATGTTGGCACAGGCTTCCATGCATTTACGTTACTTAGAGAGCGGAATATTCACTTGCTCTTTTTAATTTTGTTTGTCATCTGGGCAACCGACTCGGGCGCTTATTTGATAGGCAGAAAAATTGGAAAGAAGAAATTGGCTCCTGCCATCAGCCCGAATAAGACAGTGGAGGGATCGTTGGGCGGCGTTGCAGTTGCGATGCTGGTGGCAGCTCTTTACTTGACTTTAGTGAACACAGGGTTGCCGTTTTGGACAATGCTGGCACTGGCGGCTGTTGTATCCGTTGCTGGTCAACTGGGCGACTTGGTGGAATCTGCCATCAAACGTCACTACGGCGTAAAAGACTCGGGCAGCCTGCTCCCCGGACACGGAGGAATTTTGGACCGGTTTGACAGTTTAATTTTTGTCATGGTCTTAATATCGGTAATCAACGTGGTCTAAACAGCACCATTCTTGAGAGAAACTTGACGTAACGAGCATTGTCCTGCAAACATGTACTTTGTTTGCAGGTTCCAGTATGCTTGTTTCGTTGTTCTTATGAAAAGGAGGAACCTCTTCTGACAACGATACTAACTTTCATAGCAGTATTCGGTACACTGGTCGTGATTCATGAATTGGGACATTATTATTTTGCGAAGAAAGCGGGAATCTTGGTTCGCGAATTTTCAGTGGGATTTGGACCGAAAATTTTTGCTCACCGAAAAGGCGAGACGACATATACTATTCGTTTGCTCCCTTTAGGTGGATACGTGCGGATGGCTGGCTACGAAGAAGAAACCGACATCCGTCCCGGAATGCCGGTCACAGTTAAGCTGGATGATGCAGGACATGTGTCCGTCATCAACTTGTACAGTAAAAAACAATTGGCAGATGCTGTTCCTTTGGAAGTAACGTCTTTTGATTTAGAAAGAGAGCTCTTCATTGAAGGCCGTCAAAGAAGTGAAATTGATCAAACCGTACGCTATCCAGTCAATCGGGATGCGCTGGTTATCGAGCAAGATGGAACAACGGTTCAAATTGCGCCGATTGACCGTCAGTTTCAATCGGCTCCATTGATTCAAAGGATGCTCACAAACTTTGCAGGGCCTTTAAACAATTTATTGTTGGCCATCGTGACCTTCATATTGATTGCTTTTCTTCAGGGGGGGATCATCAGCAATGAACCGCGCGCTGGAAAAGTGGAACCCGGAAGTCCCGCTGAAGCAGCAGGACTGGAAGAGGGCGACTTGATACGGACCATTGATGGAGAAAAAATGGACAGTTGGGTAGAAATGGTGTTGACCATCCAGGAGCACCCGGAGGAAGAGCTGACTTTGGAGGTCCAAAAACCAGAAGGGGCCACTGAAACATTGACAGTCGTGCCGGAAGCCGATACAACGGAAGATGGGCAGACGTATGGATTGATTGGGGTCAATGCCTCTATGGAAACCTCCATTATTGCGAAAATCAGCTATGGATTCACGCAAACATGGAATATCATCACACAAATCGGTTCTGTTCTCCTTTCTATGGTGACAGGCGGATTTTCGGTCGACATGTTTGGCGGTCCGGTGGCCATTTACGCCACCACGGAGGCCGTTGTTCAGACCGGTGCAGCAGGCATACTCAATTGGTTGGCGGTATTGAGCATCAACCTGGGTATCATCAATCTGCTGCCGGTTCCTGCTTTGGATGGCGGGAAACTTTTGTTGAACGTCATTGAAGGAATAAGAGGAAAACCCCTAAGCGAAGAAAAAGAAGGAATCATCACGCTGATCGGCGTAGGGTTGTTGTTCCTGTTGATGGTGGTTGTCACTTGGAACGACATTCAGCGATTTTTCCTAAGATAAAAAAGAGTGATCGTTATGCATATGGACTATAAAGGAGTAGCTACAGAATGAGACAAACGAAACTTTTTGCACCGACTTTACGAGAAACACCTAGCGATGCGGACATCCTAAGCCATCAGCTGTTGTTGCGGGCGGGATATATCCGCCAAGTCACCAGTGGGGTATACACTTACTTGCCGTTGGCGACCCGCGTCATGGAGAATATCAAAACAGTGATTCGTGAAGAACACGAGAAGATTGATGCAGTGGAAATGTTGATGCCAACGTTGCTGCCAACCGACTTATGGTTGGAATCCGGCCGGTATGAAACATACGGACCCGAATTGATCAAGTTGAAAGACCGTCACGGACGAGACTTCATTTTGGGACCGACTCACGAAGAAGCGTTCACAAACTTACTTCGCAATGAGGTCACTTCTTATAAACGTTTGCCGTTGATTTTGTATCAATTCCAAACAAAATTCCGTGACGAAAAACGTCCCCGCTTCGGCTTGATGCGGAGCCGCGAGTTCTTGATGAAAGATGCGTATTCTTTCGATGACAGTTACGAGAATTTGGATGTGTCGTACAAAAAGTTCGAACAGGCCTACACAAACATCTTCCAACGTCTTCATTTGGAGTTCCGTGCCATCATCGGAGATGCTGGGGCAATGGGCGGTCAAGATTCCAAAGAATTTATGGCTTTGTCCGAATCAGGAGAAGACACCGTCGTTTATTCTGATGAAAGCGACTATGCCGCGAACTTGGAAATGGCGACCAGCCTTTATACGCCACAAAAAAGTGATGATCCGGAAAAAGAATTGGAGAAAGTTTCCACTCCAGACACAAAAACCATCGACCAAGTGGCAGACTTCCTTGGAGTTGACGCGTCCAACATCTTGAAGAGCATTTTGTTCATCGCAGACGAACAGCCGGTTCTGGCCGTTGTACGCGGGGATCATGACGTCAACGAAGTGAAACTGCGCAACTACCTTGGAGCAGAAACCCTCGAAATGGCGACAGACGAAGAAACCGTGGAATACATGAAAACAGAGCCGGGATACATCAGTCCAGTAGGCGCACCTGAAAATGTTCGTGTGATAGCTGACTTGTATGTCCAAGACATGAAGAACATGGTGGCGGGAGCCAACGAAAAAGATGCTCACTTTGTGAATGCGAACTTGAACCGAGACATGACGGTTGAAAGTTTTGAAGATATCCGATTCGTCCAAGAAGGCGAACCTTCTCCGGACGGAAAAGGAACCTTGCGTTTCACGCGCGGAATCGAAATTGGACACATCTTTAAATTGGGTACGCGCTACAGCGAATCCATGAATGCGACAATCCTTGACCAAAATGGAAAAGCTGTGCCGATGGTCATGGGAAGTTACGGAATCGGCGTCAGCCGTCTGTTGTCTGCACTTGCAGAACAGTACGCAGATGAAAAAGGACTTGTCTGGCCAAAAGACATTGCACCGTACGACATTCACCTCGTTCCGATTCAGATGAAAAAAGAAGACCAACGCGCATTGGCGGAAGAACTTTACTCCACCTTGCAGGACAATAAATTCACCGTATTGATGGATGACCGTAACGAACGGGCTGGGGTCAAATTTGCCGATGCAGATTTGATGGGACTGCCAATCCGGGTGACCATCGGGAAAAAAGCGGCAGAAGGCATTGTGGAAGTGACTCTGCGTAAAACAGGCGAAACGTTGGAAGTTCGTAAAGATGAATTGATCAACACGCTTCGTTTTCTATTGGACAACCAATAAACTAAACACAGCGGAAGAATAAAGCAACCAGGCAGAGAGGAGTTCAGCATGTGATTTATTTGCATTGCGGTTCTCCTTTTTATTCATCATAAGCAAGAAAGGATATTTCGGATGAGCTTAAACAAAGAGGAATTGTTTCAGAAATTGATGGAACAGATTGGATTAGACCGTGATCCGGAAATCCAACCCTATCTAGAAAAGGGAAGAGTCGAATCAGTCACTGTACACAAGCAATCGAAAAGATGGCATTTTGCGCTGCGGTTCGAAGATATTTTGCCATTTCAGTTGTATCAAACGATGGAGGACTCTATGCGTCGTTCATTTAAATCGATCGCAGACGTCAGCCTGCAGGTGTTGACGGATAACCCTTCTCTCACACCCGAAAAGTTGGAGCGTTACTGGCCGAAAGCCGTGGCGAAAAGCGGCGTAACTTCCCCGGTTTGTGACAAAGCGTTCAATGAACAGTTTCCGTTTTTTAAAGACGGCAAAGTGCTCTTCTACGTAGAGAATGAGGTCATGAAACAGCCGTTCCAAGAACAGTATTTCCCGGCTGTGGAACAAGCGTACCAAGACATGGGTTTCCCGCCATTCCGAATTCAACCGATGGTGGATGAAGAAGCTAATGAAAAACGATTGAAAGAATTCCAAGCTAAAAAAGAAGAAGCAGACGCATTGATTGCCCAACGAGCAATGGAGAACATGAAAAAAGCAGAGCAAGACAGGAAAGAAAAAGAGGATGCGGTCCACTCAGGTCCGGTTGCTATCGGGCGTTCGATTTCTGCTTCCGAAGAAGTCAAGCGCATGCGTGACATCGTGGAAGAAGAACGGCGCGTCACGTTGGAAGGCTATGTATTCGATGTGGAAATCCGCGAGCTGCGTTCCGGACGGAAGCTGTTGATCATGAAAATAACTGACTATACCTCTTCTTTTTCTGTGAAAAAGTTTTCCAATAACCAAGAAGACGAAGCAGCCTTTGGAGCCATTCAAAAAGGGATGTGGGTACGTGTCCGCGGGAGTGTACAGGAAGATTCCTTTATGCGTGATTTGGTCGTCAACGCCCAGGATATTATGGAATGGGCCCACGAAACACGAAAAGACACCGGCATCAATGAGAAAAAAAGGGTGGAACTACACGCCCACACAAACATGAGTCAACTGGATGCCACCAACTCTGCATCTGATCTGATTGCGCAAGCGGCCAAATGGGGACACAAGGCGTTTGCCATCACCGATCATGCAGCGGCTCAATCGTTTCCGGAAGCCCACCAAGCCGGGAAAAAACACGACATAAAAATTCTGTACGGCTTGGAAGCATATGTAGTAGACGACGGGGTGCCGATTGCATACAACCCTGCATCAATTGACTTGAGCGATGCGGAGTATGTTGTGTTCGACGTGGAGACAACCGGATTGTCGGCAATATATGACAAAATCATTGAGTTGGCCGGTGTGAAGATGTACAAAGGGAACGTCGTTGGAACGTTTGAAGAATTCATCGATCCAGGACACCCCCTTTCTCAAACAACCATCAACCTCACCGGTATCACGGACGATATGGTAAGAGGATCGAAACCTGAAAAAGAAGTACTGAAAGAATTCATGGAATTTGCAGAAGGAACCATACTGGTTGCCCACAATGCCAGTTTCGACATGGGGTTCTTGAACAAAGCGTTGACCCGGAACGGGATGCCGGAGTCCACGAATCCGGTCATCGATACCTTGGAGTTGTCTCGGTTCTTGCATCCCCAGTACAAATCCCACCGTTTGAATACGTTGGCGAAGAAGTACGGCGTGCACTTGGAACAGCACCACCGGGCGATTTATGACTCGGAAACGACGGCGCATTTGTGTTGGATTTTCTTGAAAGAAGCGGAAGAAGAATATGGAATCACGAACCACGAACAATTAAATGATTACATGGGCGAAGGAGATGCATACAAACGTGCCCGTCCTTTCCATGCGACGATTCTTGCCCAAACGCAGGAAGGGCTGAAGAACCTGTTTAAACTGATTTCTCTTTCTTCGGTCCAATACTTTTTCCGCACCCCGCGCATTCCGCGTTCTGAATTGAACAAACACAGAAAAGGCCTGCTGCTCGGCACAGCCTGCAGCGAAGGGGAAGTCTTTGAGGCCATCATGCAAAAAGGTTACGAAGAAGCGAAAAAACGCGCCAAAAATTATGACTATATTGAAATCATGCCAAAGCCGGTTTACCTACCATTGTTGGACAATGAAATGGTGAAAAACGAAAAAGATTTGGAAGACATTCTTTCCAACTTGGTAAAAATTGGAGAAGAATTGGATAAACCGGTAGTCGCCACCGGAAATGTCCATTACTTGAATCCGGAAGATGCAGTTTATAGAAAGATACTGTTGGAGACTCAAAAGTCCAACAGTTATAGAAAGGGCAGACTTCCGGAAGCTCATTTGCGGACGACGAATGAAATGTTGGAAGAGTTCAGCTTTTTAGGCGAAGAACGTGCTGAAAAAGTGGTGGTCGACAATCCACTGAAAGTTGTGGACATGATTGAAGACGGCATTTCTCCGGTGAAAAAAGATCTGTATGCACCAAAGATTGAAGGTTCCGAAGATGAAATCCGTAACTTGAGTTATGGGGAGGCTCATCGGTTGTATGGGAACCCGTTACCGGAAATTGTCGAGAAACGACTGGAAAAAGAATTGGATAGTATCATTGGGAACAACTTCTCGGTTATTTATCTGATTTCTCAAAAATTAGTGCAGAAAAGTTTAGAAGATGGCTATTTGGTTGGTTCCCGGGGGTCTGTCGGCTCCAGTTTCGTAGCGACGATGACGGGTATTACAGAAGTTAATCCGCTCCAGCCGCATTACCGTTGTCCAGACTGCCAATATTCCGAATTCTTCACAGACGGTTCCATCGGATCGGGGTATGACTTGCCAGAAAAAGACTGTCCGAAATGTGGAGCCAACTTAGCAAAAGATGGACACGATATTCCATTTGAAACGTTCTTAGGCTTTAATGGCGATAAAGTACCGGATATCGATTTGAACTTCTCAGGTGAATACCAGGCAAAAGCACACCATTATACTAAAGTGTTGTTCGGAGAAGATTACGTCTATCGTGCGGGAACAATCGGTACCATTGCCGACAGGACTGCTTTCGGGTATGTGAAAGCATATGAGCGGGACAACGACCTGCATTATCGGGGAGCGGAAATCGATCGATTGGCGAAGGGGCTGACGGGGGTTAAACGGACCACCGGGCAGCACCCGGGCGGAATCATCGTTATTCCTGATTACATGGATGTGTATGACTTCACTCCGGTTCAATATCCGGCCGATGATCAGAATGCCGAATGGAAGACCACGCACTTTGATTTCCACTCCATTGACGAAAACGTCTTGAAACTGGATATCCTGGGACACGATGATCCAACCATGATCCGGAAACTTCAAGATTTGTCCGGTATTGACCCGACGACCATTCCGGCTGATGACCCGGAAGTCATGAAACTGTTCGAAGGTACAGAGGTATTGGGTGTCACCCCAGAACAAATCAATTCGGAAGTCGGAACGTTGGGAGTGCCGGAATTTGGAACACGGTTCGTGCGGGGCATGTTGGAGCAGACAAAACCAAAAACCTTTGCGGAGCTGCTTCAAATTTCAGGCCTTTCACACGGGACGGATGTATACTTGGGGAATGCGGAAGAACTGATCCGTGAAAAGAACATCCCGTTGTCGGAAGTGATCGGCTGTCGGGATGACATCATGGTGTACTTGCAGCATAAAGGACTGGATGACAGCCTGGCCTTCAAAATCATGGAGTTTGTCCGTAAAGGAAGAGGGATTCCAGACGAGTGGCAGGCAGAAATGCGGGCGCATAACGTTCCGGAGTGGTACATTGATTCATGTTTGAAAATCAAGTACATGTTCCCGAAAGCTCACGCGGCTGCTTACGTATTGATGGCACTGCGGGTGGCATACTTCAAAGTGCACCACCCGATTTATTACTATGCGGCGTATTTCTCTGTCCGGGCATCGGATTTTGACCTGCAGGCGATGGCGCAAGGAAAAACAGCTGTCAAAGCAGCGATGAAAGAAATCACTGACAAGGGCATGGACGCGAGTGTGAAAGAGAAAAACTTGTTGACGGTGTTGGAATTGGCAAACGAGATGTTGGAACGCGGATTCACCTTCAAGATGGTGGATTTGGAAAAATCAGAGGCGAGTGACTTCATCATTGAAGGCGATTCGTTGATTGCCCCATTCCGAGCCGTTCCATCATTGGGTGAGAACGTGGCAAAACAAATTGTCGCGGCCAGAAAAGAACAACCTTTCCTTTCAAAAGAAGATTTGTCCAGAAGAGGGAAAGTGTCGAAAACAGTGATTGAATACATGGATGCCAACGGTGTGTTGAATGGCCTGCCGGAAGAGAACCAGCTCTCCCTGTTCGACTCATTGTAAACCGACTCGTTCCAAAAGCTGAAATGAGTGCAACAAGTTGCGTTATGAAGGAGTTTGTGTTACCATCATCTATGAGTTGATGGAGATATTTCGTTTGAGTGAGCGGCAACGCTCACTCTTTTTATGGACTAGGGTAAGAAAAGAAGCGTTCAAATTGACCTTAGTTTGCGGGACGAACATATAAAAAAAGGAGGACTGTGCATTGAGCAATACTGTAGAAACCGTCACTCAGCTAGCTGTACCAGTTGCTGAGGAATTAGGTTATGAATTGGTCGACGTAGAATACACAAAAGAAGGGAAAACATGGTTCTTGCGTCTGTACATCGATAAACCGGAAGGAATCGATTTGGACGATTGTGCCTTTTTCAGTGAAAAAATGAGTGAAACGCTCGATGCACAAGACCCAGATCCGATCCCTCACGCGTATTATCTGGAGGTATCATCACCGGGAGCCGAACGACCATTGAAGAACGAAAAGGACTTCCAACGAGCAGTCGGCAAATACATCCACGTCACACTGCATCAAACCGTTGAAGGTGAGAGCATCTACGAAGGAACGCTGGATGAAGTGACAGAAGACTCGTTGATTATGACCATCCGAATTAAAACTCGTTCGAAACAAATAACCCTTCCGAAAGAACACATTGCAAAAGCACGGCTGGCAGTTCAATTTTAAGTTAGAGTGTAACGGTTAAGGAGAGAAAAAGATGAGCAAGGAATTATTAAGCGCCTTGGAGATACTTGAAAAAGAAAAAGGAATTTCTAAAGAAGTGATTAGAGAAGCGATTGAAGCTGCTTTGGTCTCTGCTTATAAACGAAATTACGGACAAGCGCAAAACGTTGAAGTGGTTTTTGACGGACAAGAAGGAACCATCACGGTTTATTCTGTCAAAGAAGTAGTGGAAGAAGTCTATGACTCCACATTGGAAGTGGCGTTGGAAGAAGCCTTGAAGATGAACACCGCCTATGAAGTAGGAGATAAAATCCGATTTGAAGTGACACCAAAAAACTTTGGACGCATCGCTGCCCAAACAGCGAAACAAGTGATTATGCAGCGTGTTCGTGAAGAAGAGCGCAACATCATTTACAACGAGTACATCCAATACGAAGATGACTTGATGCAGGGGATCGTTGAACGTATGGACAGCCGCTACATCTATGTTAACTTAGGAAAAATCGAAGCTGTCTTGTCCAAGCAGGACCAAATGCCAAACGAGACCTATCAGCCGCATGATCGTATCAAAGTATACGTCAGCAAAGTGGAAAATACGACAAAGGGCCCTCAAGTATTTGTCAGCCGCACTCATCCAAATATGATCAAACGTCTATTTGAGCAAGAAGTGCCGGAAGTTTATGACGGTACAGTTGAAGTCATTTCCATCGCTCGCGAAGCTGGAGACCGGTCAAAAATTGCCGTGACATCCAGAGAAGAAAACATTGATCCGGTAGGAACCTGTGTGGGTCCGCGCGGTCAGCGTGTGCAATCCATTGTGAATGAATTACATGGAGAAAACATGGACATCGTCGAATGGAACGAAAACCCGGAAGTCTTCATCGCGAATGCATTGAACCCGGCACAAGTGCTGGATGTGCAATTCAATAAAGACTCCAACAGCTGTCTGGTCATCGTACCGGATTACCAACTGTCTTTGGCAATCGGTAAAAGAGGACAGAATGTCCGTTTGGCTGCGAAGTTGACAGGTTACAAAATCGACATCAAATCTGAGTCAGAGATGAAAGACGTGGATGAGGTGGCAGTTGAATCGGAAATTCTCGAACCGGAATCTGCAGATACGCTCACTGAAGCGGTGGAAGACATTGCAGATATGGAAGAGAGCGCAGAAGTCAGCTTGTTGGCTGAGGAAGTGTCTGAAGACATGGACCAACCCGGAGAGCCGGTATTTGACACCGACTATGAAGAAGGCGAACTGTCCTCTGAAGATATGGAAGACATGATTGAATCCGCTGAAGAACGGAACGACATGGAAGAATAAGGAGGGTTTTAGATGCGCACACGTAAAATCCCCATGAGAAAATGTGTTGTCACCAATGAGATGAAACCGAAAAAAGAAATGATCCGTGTGGTGAAAAACAAAGAAGGCGAAGTCGCCATCGACCCATCCGGAAAAATGAACGGCAGAGGGGCTTATGTCACGATGGACCCTGAAGTTGTCAAAGAAGGTTGGGAAAAACGTACACTGGATCGTGTGTTATCCATCAAATTGGAAGATGCATTTTATGAAGAATTGTTACAATATGTGCAGCACCAAAAAGCACGTGAAAATCTATGAAGACCGAACAGCGCATTTTAAACCTTTTAGGACTGGCGATGCGGGCTGGGAAACTGACTGCAGGCGAACAGCAGGTATTGACGGATATACGAAAAGGACAAGCAAAGTTGGTTTTCATCGCTGCGGATGCAAGCAGCAATACAAAGAAGAAATTCTTGGATAAGTGTCGGCACTACGAAGTGCCAATCGCTATCAAGTTCACGAAAGAAGAACTGAGCCATGCAATCGGCAAGCAGCGAACGATCTGTGCGGTGACGGACGAAGGATTTAGCGGACGCTTCCAAGAACTCTTAGAAATAAATGGAGGATGATTGCATGGGAAAAAAGAGAGTATATGAATTCGCAAAAGAAAAGGACTTGCCTAGTAAAACAGTGATTGAAAAGGCTGCGGAACTAGGGATTGAGTACAACAGCCACATGTCTTCCATGGAAGATCAAGAAGTCGCAAAATTATCCGACGCTTTCGGATCAACAGGAAGTGGAAAAGCCGCTTCCGAGCAGCGCATCAAGCCTGCGGACAAAGCGGAAACGGTAGCGGAAAAAGGACGCAGTGAACGTTCACGTCAAGACCGCACCAAACGCAGTGCTTCTCCTCAAAAACAATCAGGAGAGGGCAACCGCAACAATAAACGAACCAATGAACCTGCAGCTTCCCAATCCAATCCTTCTGGAAATAATCCAGCTAAACGAAACAAACGCAACAACCGTGGTTTCCAAGGCACTCACGGCGGCCCTCGTCGCCGCAAAGGGAAAAATAAGCAGGCCAACAAATCAACCACACCTCCAACTCCACGTAAACACAGAGAGTTGCCGGAAGTGTTGGTGTATACAGACGGCATGACAGTCGCTGAAATCGCGAAAAAACTGCACAGAGAACCAGCAGAGATCGTGAAAAAACTCTTCATGATGGGCGTCGTCGCCAACCAAAACCAATCGTTGTCAAAAGACGCTATCGAATTATTGGCTGCTGACTACGGTATCGGGGCAGAAGAGAAAATAGAAGTGGACTTGACAGACTTCTCTACGTTCTTTGAAGAAGAGAAGAATGAAGAAAACTTGGTTACCCGTCCACCGACAGTCACGATCATGGGACACGTTGACCACGGAAAAACCACTTTGTTGGATACTCTCCGCAATGCGAATGTCAGCGAAGGAGAGGCCGGCGGGATCACTCAGCATATTGGAGCATACCAAGTGGATGTAGATGGAAAATTGATCACCTTCTTGGATACACCTGGACACGCGGCCTTTACAACCATGCGTGCGCGTGGAGCAGATGTCACCGATATCGCAGTGATTGTTGTTGCAGCAGATGACGGAGTCATGCCGCAAACCGTGGAAGCTATCAACCACGCGAAAGCAGCAGATGTTCCAATCATCGTAGCGGTAAACAAAGTGGACAAACCAACCGCCAACCCAGACCGTGTCATGCAGGAATTGACAGAATACGAATTGATTCCTGAATCATGGGGCGGAGACACGATTTTTGTTCAACTTTCTGCATTGTTCGGCCAAAACGTTGAAGAATTGTTGGAAATGATCTTGTTGGTGGCGGAAGTTCAAGAATTGAAAGCCGACCCAACACGCCGTGCTATCGGAACGGTCATTGAAGCTCGTTTGGACAAGAGCAAAGGACCGATTGCCACACTTCTTGTTCAAGAAGGAACACTGCGCGTAGGCGATCCGATTGTTGTCGGAAACACTTACGGACGTGTACGTGTGATGGCAAACGACCGTGGACGCCGCGTACAAGAAGCTGGACCTTCTACACCGGTCGAAATCACTGGATTGAACGATACGCCGAATGCCGGCGATCAATTTGTTGTGTTTGAAGACGAGAAAACTGCCCGTCAAGTCGGGGAAGCTCGTGCTGAACAAGCAACAGTAGCTCAGCGCAGACAAACCAACCGCGTAACGTTGGACAACTTGTTTGAAAGTCTTCAAGAAGGCGAACTGAAAGAAGTAAACATCATCATTAAAGCAGACGTTCAAGGTTCTGTTGAAGCTTTGGCGGCAAGCTTGCAAAAAATTGATGTGGAAGGCGTGCGGGTGAACATCATCCACACAGGCGTCGGAGCCATCAATGAAAGCGACGTGTCACTTGCAACCGCCAGTGCGGCGATTATTGTAGGGTTCAACGTTCGTCCAACTCCGCAGGCCAAAGAGTTGGCTGATCGGGAAGGCGTCAGCATACGGACTCACCGTGTTATCTATAATGCTATTGATGAAATCGAAGCAGCCATGAAAGGGATGCTTGATCCAGAGTATGAAGAAAAAGTTACTGGTACCCTTATTGTCCGTGAGATTTACAATGTCTCCAAAGTCGGGACCATTGCTGGATGTTTCGTTACTGACGGAGTCGTCAAACGCAGCAGCAGCATTCGTTTAGTCCGTAACGGAGTCGTTGTCCACGAAGGCGAATTGTCCAGTTTGAAACGATTCAAGGATGATGTACGTGAAGTGAGAAATGGATACGAATGTGGTATCACCATCAAAGACTATAACGACATCAAAGTGGATGACACCATTGAAGCGTACGAAATGGTTGAAGTAGAAAAATAAACGAAACAAGATAGGTGGTATAAAATGCCAAATTATCGAGTAGGGCGCGTAGCCCAAGAGATCCAACGCGAAGTCAATGACATCTTACGCAAACGTATCAGAGATCCGCGTGTAGAAGGTGTGACCATCACTGAGGTGGACGTGACAGGAGATTTGCAGCAAGCAACTGTCTTGTACAGCACTTTATCGGAAGATCCTGAAACAATCGAAGATACGCAAAAAGGGTTGGAAAAGGCAACCGGTTTGATTCGTAAAGAACTCGGCAGCCGGTTGACGCTTTACCGCACTCCTGAATTGACATTCCAGAGAGATGAATCCCTGGCATACGGGAATCGTATCGAAGAATTGCTCAATCAAATCAAACAAGAAGACGAAGAAGAGTAAGCTGAGTTCAGCCGCTTTTCTAAAGCATATGAAAACCCGCCAAGCAGAATTCTGCTTGGCGGGTTTTTTAATGTTTAGCCCTTGAAGTAACTGATGGCGAATGCACCTTTTCCAGCGTGCGTCATCAACACAGGGCTCGCTTGGTTGATGGTTATGGGCATTTGTGGAAACTGTTGTTTTAATCTATCGATGAGTTGTTGGGTGTATTCAGTCAAACCGACATGGGTGACGGAAATTTCGCGAAGAGAAGAAACGGAATCGATGTCATCCATAATACGGTCAATCTGCTTGGTCAACGATTTCATACCACGACCCTTTGTATCAACTGCCAGTCCCTCAGCTGCTGTCATCTTCAACATAAGCTTTAGATTGAAGAAAGCAGAAATTTTACCCAAAGTATTGCTGACGCGTCCCCCTTTAACCAGGTTCTCTAAAGTGACGATGCCGACATAAAAGACACACTCATTCCGCACCACTTCCAACTGCTGAAGGATGCTGTCCACATCTGCTCCTTCCTGAGCCATTTCAGCTGCTGTGATGACTTGGAAAGCCAACGGTCGGTCGACAAACTTGCTGTCCCACACGGTGACATCCGTTTTTGTCAACTGGGATGCTTGAACAGCAGCGGAATACGTTCCGCTCAAATCACCTGAGACATGGATGGAAAGAACCTGGCTCCCGTCCGCTCCCAGTTGATCGTACAACTCAAGGTAACTTCCAATAGAAGGTTGGGATGTGGTTGGAAGCGCTGTGCTCGTACCCATTTTTTCTAAAAATTCTTCTTTTGTGATTGTCACATTATCGGAATAGACAGTTCCGTCTATCATGACAGACAAAGGAACGATTGTGATACCGTAGCGGTCAATCTCTTCTTGTGACAACTGCACAGTTGAATCAGTAACAATTTTAAGCATTTTTTCCTCCTCCAAGAAACGAAGTTTGACTGTTCATCACAAAATGAATGAACTAATACAATAAGGATAGCAAAAATCGATGAAAAAAGATATCTTACATTGAGGATGCAACGTCTTGGTAGGTGAGAACAGGAAAAGGAATGAAGAAAAACGGCTGCATTCATGGAAGCCCCTCTGGCAGTTATGGTATAATAGGGAAGTTGCAAAAATGCGTTAGGAGGTTTCGATTTGGAAGGAATACTCCCTTTGTGGAAAGAACGCGGCATGACCAGTCATGATTGCGTTATGAAAGCACGGAAAATACTAAAAACAAAAAAAATAGGACACACAGGTACCCTGGATCCCGATGTGGACGGAGTGCTTCCACTTTGTATCGGAAAAGCGACCAAAGTTATCGAGTACCTCATGGAATCAGGAAAAGAGTACATGGGAGAAATCACTTTAGGCATATCCACGACCACTGAAGACAAAAGCGGTGAAATCGTCGAACAAAAGCCTGTTCCTCAATTAGATGAAGCGGCAATAGATGAAGCGATGAACCAGATGACTGGAGACATTGTCCAAATACCACCGATGTATTCCGCAGTGAAAGTGAATGGACGCCGGTTATACGATTATGCGCGTCAGGGTGAAACGGTTGAACGGCCAAAACGACAAGCGCATATCGAATCGTTTGAACGGACATCCGAGCCCACATATGATTTTGAGACTCAAACACTGAGTTGGCGGTTCCGGGTTCTTTGCGGAAAAGGAACATATGTCCGTACATTGGCGGTTGACACCGGTAAATTGTTGGGGTATCCGGCACATATGTCAGACTTAACCCGGACGGGGAGCGGTGGATTCAAAGCCGAAGAGTGTGTGACTCTCGAGCAGGTGGCAAAGCATGCAGAAGCACAGACGGTAGAAGAGATTCTCTTGTCGATTGAACGGGCTTTGACAGCTTTTCCACGCTTTGAATTGTCAGAAGATTTGTGGCTTCGAGTGAAAGACGGCGCTCTATTGCATCAAACAGAACTGGACTACTCAGGTCCGTATCCCGTCGTGTTTTATAAAGAAAAAACCGCAGTCGGAATTTACCAGGAGCACCCTTCTAAAGAAGGTGTAATCAAACCGATGAAAATGTTAAGAAATTCTCTGTAGAGGTGAATGTTCCATGGAAATTATCAAATTGCACCACCCGTACGACAAGGATGCCCTTTACCCGAAAGAAATTGTTTTGGTACTCGGTTTTTTTGACGGCGTGCATAAAGGTCACCAGAGAGTGATCAAAAGAGGAATTGAAAAAGCGAAAGAAAAAAATGTGAAATGCGCTGTGATGACCTTTAACCAACATCCCGCAATCGTTTATTCCAAGTTCGACCCATACGAGCATCAGTATTTGACTACATTGACACGCAAAGAAGAGTTGATGGAGTCGTTGGGAGTGGACATCTTGTATGAGGTCGATTTCACTTCTCGTTTGGGATCGTTGTCCCCACAAGAATTTGTCGACCAGTACATTGTCGGATTGAATGCTGTAGCGGCCGTAGCCGGTTTCGACTACACATACGGGAAGAAAACCGTCGCCTCTATGGATCACTTGCCTGGTTACGCGAATGGAAGATTTGAAGTCGTGACAGTCCAGCAAAAATCCGACCATGGAGCAAAAATCAGTTCCACGCGGATTCGAAAAGTTTTGAAAGAAGGCAGAGTGGAGGAAGCCAACGAGTTGTTAGGGTACATCTATGAAGTTCCGGGAGTTGTGATTCATGGAGATGCAAGAGGAAGAACCCTCGGTTACCCAACAGCAAACATGTATCCTGAACCGTTTATCATCCTTCCTAAAAGAGGCGTGTACGCAGTAAAAGTATGGGTAAACGGTGTGTGGTACGACGGAATGGCCTCCATTGGGTACAACGTGACCTTTGAGAAAAGAAAAAACTATTCTGTCGAGGTGCATATCTTTGATTTTAATGAAGAAATATACGGCGAACACATTCGAGTCAAATGGGTTTCTTTTCTACGCGAAGAAGTAAAATTTGCTTCAGCAGAACAATTGATTGAGCAATTGGAAATAGATGAACGGCAGTCGCGTGGAATTCTGTCAGATGTGAATGTAAATAAGGAAAAATTCATCTAGCCCTGTCTTTCTTGAACCGAGAAACAAGGGAGAGATGGAAATTTTCCTTTCTTTTCGTTGACAGACCAGTTGTTCTTTGATAAATTATACATGTGTTAGCACTCGAAGGTGGCAAGTGCTAAAATATCGTCACCTGAAACTATACGTGAGTTTCTCTAGTCCGTCTTTTTGAAAGAGGGGATCGCTCATGTTGACTGAGAGACAGCTTTCTATCTTTAAAGCAATTATTGAACTGTATTCGAAGGATGGCCAACCGGTTGGTTCCAAAACATTATTGCAGAAAACGGACATGAAATTCAGTTCGGCAACGATACGAAATGAGATGAGTCGTTTAGAAGAGCTTGGATTGATTGAAAAAACTCATACTTCATCCGGACGCATTCCATCATTAAAGGGATACCGTTTTTACGTTGATCACATGATCAACCAGAAAGAAGGAACAAAAGAAGACCAATCCAGCTATATTCAAAACGCTCTGAGTCATCAATTCCAAAAAATGGATGACCTCATGCACCATTCTGCGGATGTGTTGTCCAAATTGACCAGTTACACCGCTATTGTGTCTGGTCCGGAAGCCACCTCAAGCAGATTAACCGGATTCCAGTTGGTTCCGTTGAGCGGAGGCCAAGCAATGGCCATTTTGTTGACGGATACCGGCGGGGTGGAAAACATGGTGTTTCCACTAGCGGAAAATGTGGAGTACGCAGATATGGAAAAAATGGTCCGCATCATCGAAGACGTCCTTGTTGGAAAAATGCTGACAGACGTCTATCAAAAATTGCAGACAGACATTCCAGTTCTTATCCGCAAATACGCGAGAAGTGCAGAAATCATTCTTCATGATTTGTTGAGTGTGTTCGAACAAGCGCCGACAGAACGGCTGTATATCAGTGGAAAAACCAATTTGTTGGAATTTACGGAACACATGGATATTCAACAAGTGAAATCCATGTATGAACTGATGGAAGACGGGATGAATGTTGCTTCGCTTCTCACCAGAGAAAATGGAGATATTGACATCAAAATTGGAGAAGAACTGAAAAATGATTTGTTTTCTGATTTCAGTTTGGTGACTGCCAATTATCAAATCATCGGGTACGGAGAAGGCGCGCTGGCGGTACTCGGACCAACGAACATGTCTTATAAAAAAATTATCCGCGTCCTGAACACGTTTCGAAAAGAACTTCCGGAAATTGTCTTGCGATTCTATCTTAATCAAGAAGAGTTGAAACGCGTGAATCATTTATGAGTGAGAAGAAACGAGGGATTAGTGTGGCAGAACAAGAAACAAACAAAAGAACTATGACACAAGAAGAACCTGTGGAGGAAACTCAAAACACGCAGGAATCAGAAGCAGCTGAAGAGTTTTTCGAGGACCAGGCTTCCGGAATCGACGAGTCTATCCATGAAGAATTAGAACAGGCAAAGAAAGAATTGGAAGAATGCGAAGAACGTTACCTGCGTCTGCAAGCTGAGTTGCAAAACACCCTCAGAAGAAACCAAAAAGAAAAAGAAGAGGCGGCGCGTTATCGCTCTCAATCTTTAGCGACAGAGCTCCTTCCAGTCATAGATAACTTGGAACGGGCACTGACGATTGAAGTGACCGATGAACAAGGCAAAAGCTTGAAAAAAGGAATTGAAATGGTCTTGGCCAGCTTTGAGCAGGCTCTATCCAAAGAAGGCATCGAAACCCTCGATCCAGTGGGTGAACCATTTGATCCACAATTCCACGAAGCGTATACTGCTGTTCCAGCTGAAGAAGGTCAAGAATCCGGAACAGTTGCCCAAGTCTTTGAAAAAGGCTACACTTTACACGGTCGTGTGTTACGCGCGGCAAAAGTGGCTGTTGTGCAATAAAACAGCTTTTACTGACGTATGCATTCCTCTGTAAGTGCTATATGACTTGCAGCGGGAATTATTGAAGCAATAAATCAAGAGAAAAGGTGAGTGCATTATGAGCAAAATTATTGGTATTGACTTAGGAACAACAAACTCCGCAGTAGCAGTATTGGAAGGCGGAGAAGCAAACATCATCCCTAACCCGGAAGGAAACCGCACGACTCCATCTGTCGTTGCTTTCAAAAACGGTGAAATCCAAGTTGGAGAAGTGGCAAAACGCCAAGCAATTACAAACCCCCACACAGTCAGCTCCATCAAACGTCACATTGGAGAGGCTGGCTACAAAGTGGAGATAGAAGGAAAAGAGTACACTCCACAAGAGATTTCTGCATTTATTTTGCAGTACTTGAAGAGCTATGCAGAAGACTACTTAGGCGAACCAGTGACAAAAGCAGTCATCACTGTACCAGCTTACTTCAACGACTCCCAGCGTCAAGCAACGAAAGATGCCGGAACCATCGCCGGTTTGGAAGTTGAACGTATCGTCAATGAACCAACGGCTGCTTCCTTGGCATACGGATTGGACAAAGTAGAAACCGACGAGAAAATCTTGGTCTTCGATTTGGGTGGAGGTACATTCGACGTTTCTATCCTGGAATTGGGTGACGGTGTATTCGATGTATTGTCTACAGCTGGAGACAACAACCTTGGTGGAGATGACTTCGACAACAAAATCATCGACCACATGGTTTCAGAATTCAAAAAAGAAAACGGCATTGACTTATCTAAAGACAAAATGGCGATGCAGCGCTTGAAAGATGCAGCTGAAAAAGCGAAAAAAGATTTGTCCGGAGTTTCTTCCGCTCAAATCAGCCTGCCGTTCATCACTGCCGGCGATGCAGGTCCATTGCACTTGGAAATGACCTTGACACGTGCGAAATTCGATGAATTGACCCATGACTTGGTTGAACGGACAAAAGGACCGGTACGTCAAGCATTGCAGGATGCCGGCTTGAGCAAGTCCGAGATTGACCAAGTAATCTTGGTTGGTGGTTCTACACGTATTCCAGCTGTTGTAGAAGCTGTGAAAAACGAAACTGGACAAGATCCAAACCGTTCCGTGAACCCGGATGAAGTGGTAGCGATGGGTGCAGCGATCCAAGGTGGAGTCATCAGCGGAGACGTGAAAGACATTGTCCTGTTGGACGTTACTCCATTGTCTCTAGGTATTGAAACGATGGGCGGCGTGTTCACGAAACTGATTGAACGCAACACAACCATCCCAACAAGCAAATCTCAAGTGTTCTCCACAGCTGCTGACAACCAGCCGGCAGTTGATGTCCATGTCTTGCAAGGGGAACGCCCAATGGCTAAAGACAATAAAACACTTGGACGCTTCCAATTGACCGATATTCCGCCTGCACCACGTGGCGTGCCTCAAATCGAAGTTACATTTGACATCGACAAAAACGGTATTGTAAACGTCAGTGCAAAAGACTTAGGTACCGGCAAAGAACAAAAAATCACTATCAAATCTTCTTCCGGTTTGAGCGACGAAGAAATTGACCGCATGGTCCGTGAAGCAGAAGAAAACGCGGAAGCAGACAAAAAACGCAAAGAAGAAGTAGAACTGCGCAACGAAGCAGATCAACTGGTCTTCCAAGTGGACAAAACATTGAAAGACTTGGAAGGAAAAGTCGATGCAGACGAAGTGAAAAAAGCGGAAGATGCACGCGACGAATTGAAGTCTGCGCTTGAGAAAGACGATTTGGAAGAAATCAAATCCAAACGCGATGCCTTGAGCGAAGTGGTCCAAAACTTGACTGTGAAGCTGTACGAACAAGCAGCTCAACAGCAGCAGGCCGCAGGAGACGATACTGGTGCACAAACAACTGACACCAACACGGACGACAATGTTGTCGATGCTGATTTCGAAGAAGTGGACGACGAATAATAGGAATGACTTAAATAATTTGCAGAAAAAGCCAAAGCACAGTGCTTTTGGCTTTTTCTTCTGAATATGCATTGTACAAGGCACAGCTGTCTTTGTTCGATGTGCACGATGGAGGGAAACTATGGCGACAAAAGAAGATTACTATGACCTACTGGGTGTTTCCAAAAGTGCGTCAACAGATGAAATAAAAAAAGCGTACCGTAAACTGTCCAAAAAATACCATCCTGATATCAACAAAGAACCGGATGCTGAAGAAAAATTCAAACAAATCACCGAAGCGTATGAAGTGTTGAGTGATGAAAATAAACGGGCTGCTTATGACCAATACGGGCACGCCAGCACCGATCCCAACTTCGGAGCCGGCGGCTTTGGTGGGTTCGGCCAAGGCGGATTCAGTGGTGGCTTTGGCGGGTTTGACGATATCTTCGAACAATTCTTTGGCGGAGGCGGCCGACGGGCATACAACCCGAACGCTCCCCGTCAAGGCGATGATTTGCAATACACCATGGATTTGGATTTTGAAGAAGCGATATTCGGCAAAGAAACGACCATTCGTTACAACCGCCAAGAAGTCTGTGGCACATGTGACGGAGACGGTGCAAAACCAGGCACTCAACCAGTTACGTGCTCCAAGTGTCATGGAGCAGGTTCCATCCAGGCTGAACGTCAAACACCACTTGGCCGCGTGATGACTCGTCAAGTATGTGATGTATGCCAAGGAACCGGTCAAGAAATCAAAGAAAAATGTGACACGTGCCACGGTACCGGCCAAGTCAAAGAACGGCACTCTGTAAAAGTCACTGTTCCAGCAGGTGTGGAGGACGGCAACCAAATGCGTCTGCAAGGACAAGGAGATGCAGGGAAAAACGGCGGACCGTATGGAGATTTGTATATCATTTTCCGTGTACGCCCAAGTGAAATCTTTGACCGAAGAGGCTCCGAAATTTATTATGAACTTCCAATCAACTTCGTCCAAGCAACACTTGGGGATGAAATTGAAGTTCCGACTGTCCACGGGAAAGTACGGTTCAAAATTCCAGCTGGCACCCAACCGGGTACGACTTTCCGCTTGAAAGGAAAGGGTGCTCCTAAGTTGAGAGGCACAGGGAACGGAGACCAGCATATTCGAATCAAAGTTGTTATTCCTGACAAACTGTCCCAAGAACAGGCTGATTTATTGAGGGAGTTCGCTACGCTCGACGGTTATGAAGTACAGGAACAAGGAGACGATTCTTTTTTTGGTAAAATGAAAGATGCCTTCCTTAGAGACAAAGGAAAGAAATAGACGCAAAAGAAACCTGAGCGAATGCTTGGGTTTTCTTTTTGAGGACCCTTTGACACTTGTATTGTCAAATCCCTCCGTGCTTGCTATTATAATGAAAGAACTATTTCCTATGTATTAGGGAAGAAAGTGGGATTAAATGAACAGAAAAGAAATGGAACAAAGGCAGAAAAATATCCGCAACTTTTCTATTATTGCACATATCGACCATGGAAAATCCACCTTGGCCGATCGTATCTTACAAGTCACTCACACAGTAGCCGACCGTAAAATGCAAAACCAGTACTTGGATTCCATGGACTTGGAAAGAGAACGCGGAATCACCATCAAGCTGAATGCTGTCGAATTGCAGTACACAGCTAAAAACGGCGAAACGTATACCCTCCACCTCATTGACACTCCAGGACACGTCGACTTCACTTACGAAGTCTCACGCAGCTTGGCAGCATGTGAAGGGGCCATTTTGGTTGTGGATGCCGCACAAGGCGTGGAAGCTCAAACTTTGGCAAACGTGTATTTGGCGATTGACAACGACCTGGAGATTCTTCCGGTCATCAATAAAATTGACTTGCCGGCCGCTGACCCTGAACGCGTTCGCACAGAAGTCGAAGACATCATCGGAATTGACGCCAGCGAAGCTGTCTTGGCCAGCGCTAAAGCAGGAATCGGAATTGAAGAAATCCTTGAACAGATCGTTGAAAAAGTTCCGGCTCCTCAAGGCAGCATCGACAATCCGTTAAAAGCGTTGATTTTCGACTCAGCTTATGATGCTTACCGCGGTGTAGTATTGAACATCCGCTTGATGGATGGGATTCTCAAGCCGGGTGACACCATCCAAATGATGAGCAACGGCAAGAAATTTGAAGTCACAGAAGTGGGAGTCTTCTCTCCGCAGCCAATTCAGCGGGATTACTTGATGGTGGGAGATGTGGGCTACGTGACTGCCAACATCAAAACAATCCAGGACACACGTGTCGGTGACACCATTACGCTGGCGGACAACCCTACAGAGGAAGCTTTGCCGGGATACCGTAAAATGGTTCCAATGGTCTTTTGCGGAATGTACCCGACAGATTCCTCTCGTTACGAAGATTTGCGTGAGGCTCTGGAACGTCTACAGTTGAACGATGCTGCACTCCAGTATGAAGCTGAAACATCACAAGCTCTTGGTTTCGGTTTCCGTTGTGGATTCTTGGGCATGCTTCATATGGATGTGGTCCAAGAACGTTTAGAGAGAGAATTCAATTTAGACTTGATCACAACCGCACCATCCGTTATTTATCACGTCAATAAAACAGACGGCACTCAGGTGGAAGTGTCTAATCCATCTGAAATGCCTGAACCAACTGAAATCCAATCAGTGGAAGAACCATATGTGAGGGCGACGATCACTGTACCGAATGATTATGTAGGGGCCGTAATGGAAATTTGCCAGCGCAAACGCGGTGAATTCGTCACTATGGAATACTTGGATGATATCCGGGTCAATGTTGTATACGACATTCCTTTGTCGGAGATTGTGTACGACTTCTTTGACCGCTTGAAATCAAGCACAAAAGGATACGCTTCTTTGGATTACGAAATCAGCGGGTACCGCGAGAGCAATTTGGTGAAGATGGACATCTTAATCCACGGAGAAAAAGTAGACGCATTGAGTTTCATTGTTCACCGCGACTTCTCTTACAACCGTGGTAAGGCAGTTGTAGAACAGCTGAAGGAAACCATACCAAGACAAATGTTTGAGATTCCGGTTCAAGCAGCTGTCGGGCATAAGATTGTGGCCCGTTCCACTATTAAAGCTTACCGTAAAGATGTTACGGCTAAATTGTACGGTGGTGACGTCACACGCCGTCAAAAACTATTGAAGAAACAAAAAGAAGGTAAGAAGCGGATGAAGAACGTAGGGAATGTAGAAATTCCTCAAGAAGCTTTCATGTCTGTTTTGAACTTGGACGAGGATTAATGATTAAGAGAAAAGAAGTGCATACAGGTGCACTTTCTTTTCTCTTTCTTTAGTACTCGTTGAAAACGTTTTGAAGGAGGATTGCAATGAATCAGTCGATTGCGCGATTAAACGAAATATTGGAACAAAGTCAAAATATTGTCTTTTTTGGCGGAGCAGGTGTCTCTACGGAAAGCGGCATACCCGATTTTCGTTCTTCAAAGGGATTGTATATGCAAGAAGTCAGAGGACTTGTCTCACCGGAAGAAGCGGTCAGTGGTGACTTTTTGCGGCGTTATCCTAAAGCTTTTTTCGACTATTATTTCAATAATTTGGTCTATCCAGAAGCAAACCCCAATGTCGCACATACTTTTTTGGCCGATTTAGAAAAACAAGGCAAGAATGTTACGGTGGTCACGCAAAATATTGACGGACTTCATCAAAAAGCCGGCAGCAGTCGGGTATTGGAACTGCACGGAACGACACTGCAAAATTACTGCTTGAAATGTGGAGAACCATACCGTTTAGAGGAATTGCAGCGGGACAGTGAAGGCATTCCACGGTGTGCGCATGATGAGGGGATTGTCCGTCCCGACGTTGTCTTGTACGGTGAGTCGTTGGACCAACAGACATTAGTGGAAAGTATCGACGCATTGATGAAGGCAGATATGGTGATTGTCGCAGGCACATCTTTGGTTGTGTATCCAGCAGCCGGATTAATCAATTACTATGAAGGAGACCGCTTGGTATTAATCAACAAGACAGCTGTAACTACCTCCAGGAAAGTAGATTTGGCATTTGAACGTTCCATCTCTTCAGTTTTATCTGAATTGGACAATTATCGGAAAGACATCGACTAAAGAACACCAAACTCTCTCTTGTCGTGAATCGATTAACATGCTATTCTATTTAAAACAATTTATTTTCTGGGAGGAATACCTAATATATGGACAGTGACAGTATATCGGCGATAGTGGGGTTAATTGCGTTAATCCTGCTCTCCGCTTATTTTTCATCTGCGGAGACCGCCTTTACTTCTGCAAATCGAATTCGTTTGCGGACGGAAGCAGACAAAGGGGACAAGAGAGCGAAACAAGTTTTGGAATTGTCGGAGGATTATGACAGTCTTCTTTCTACTATTTTGATTGGGAACAACATTGTCAATATTGCCTCGTCTTCCATCGCTACACTCTTTTTTGTGTCGTTTTTTCCTACTTATGGACCCGCTGTTGCTACTGTCGTTATGACAATTGCGGTATTGATTTTTGGAGAAATCACTCCGAAAATCATTGCCCGTGAACGTTCAGAAGACTTATCGAAACTTTCGGCTCCTTTTTTACGCTTATTGGTCGTGGTTCTCAAACCCTTAACATGGCTATTTGGAAAATGGACCAGTCTCATTACTCGATACTTCAAATCCACCAAAAGCAACTTGATCAGCGAAGAAGAACTGCTTTCGCTTGTGGAGGAAGCAGAACTGGGCGGCGGTCTGGAGAATCATGACCACCAACTGATCCGTTCGGCAATTGAATTCAATGATCTTGAAGTCAGCAGCATTCTTACCCCGCGTGTAGATGTTATTGCTGCTGATATCGATGATTCGGATGAAGCCATTCGAAAAATCTTTTACGAACACAATTATTCGCGCATATTGATGTACGACGATTCAATTGATAACATTTATGGTTTCTTGCATGAAAAAGACTTCAACCGCTATATGCAGAAGAAGATGGAATCTGAAGCAGAGTTGCCTATCTTGGATTGTGTCAAAGAAATCATGTTTATCCCTCCAGTCATGAAGCTGACAAAGGTACTAAAAGATATGCAGCAAAAGAAAATGCATATGGCTGTGGTCACCGATGAATACGGAGGAACCATTGGGATTGTGACAATGGAAGACGTTCTGGAAGAACTAGTCGGGGAAATTTGGGATGAAAGTGATATCATTGAAGAAGAGATTGTCCCCTTAGAAGACCAAAGCTATCAAATCTTGGGAACAACCAGTTTGGAGAAACTTTTTCAATTGTACAGCATCGACAATGACGATGTGTTCATTTCCAATTCTGTCAGTGGATTTGTTATCGAACAATTGGGGCGCGTTCCTGAAGAAGGCGATACATTTACCTATGAAAACATGACAGTGACCGTTGTGTACGTTCGCAACAGGCGTGTGCTCCAAGTACGGGTAGATTATACTCCCATGGAACAAAACGAAGAACTAGCTATCGAATAAACGAGAAGCCCACCGAATTCTTTGGTGGGCTTCTTTTATAAACAATTTTGGCGAATTATGTGTGTAAAGCGTCAAATCTGTTGTATACTAAAAGAGTGAATAAAAAGAGTAGAAACCAACGAATAAAAATAATCAGGAGGTTTTATGCGTTTTTGGGAAGATACTCATAAACCAACTCAAGAAATTGCTGAAGAACTCTTAGGCTGTCTCATCGTGAAAGAAACACCGGAGGGCATTGCTTCCGGTTGGATTGTGGAGACGGAAGCTTATTTAGGGGAAATCGACAGGGCAGCGCACAGCTACCAACGCAAACAAACCCCCCGTCTGCATTCCATGTATCAAAAGCCTGGGACGATCTATATTTATCAAATGCACACTCATTATATGTTGAACCTGGTGGTACAGGAAAAAGACATACCTGAGGCGATACTGATTCGAGCACTGGAACCGGAAGACGGCATACATTTAATGTTGGACCGACGTAACCGGCCGATAACAGAATTGACAGACGGACCTGGAAAATTGACAAGAGCCTTGGATGTCACCAAAGCGGATGATGGAACAGACATAAGCGAACCACCTCTATATATTGATTTGGAAAAGAAAAGAGTGCCGAGAGAAATTGTCACATCACCCCGTATCGGTATCCCGAACAAAGGGGAATGGACAGAAGCTCCTTTGCGGTACACAGTGAAAGGCAATCCATTCGTTTCCCGCAGAAGAAAGGCAGAAGATTCCGTGGACAAAGGATGGCTGAGTGCAGTGAACGCATCGAAAGAGTCATAATTGTGAGGGGGAAAATCATGAAGACCAGACAGTTATCAGAATATATTCAGCAGGCATTGACGGAAATGCAGCCGAATTTCCAATGGAAAGTTGTCCAGAATAGTGAACAACACATCGTGGAAGTATTCTTTACATTTAAAGTGGATGTCGATAAAGATGTCCAAGTGCAAGATTCAGAAGGGAAGTTGAACGAACCGGGTGTCATCCAATTCGAAGATGCCATCGCTTTTTACGATCCCGCCATTTCACATGCCTCTCCGCAACATTATTTGCAGGCGTTTGAAATGAACTTCCGCATAGGAATTGAAAAAGGGTATGTAGATGCCATATTGAAACAGTTGAATATCGTTGCGACTCAAGGCTCTGCACAGCTGCGTGATTTTGCGGAAGACGATACAATAGGGCAGTTTGACCTTCAATGGAGTGAACGCAATTTTAACGGGACCTTGAAAACGATGAAAGCGACGAACCGCTACGACCGCACTTATTTGAAATTTGCGGATGAAAAAGAAGAAAGCTTTATCGATAAAATCAAGAAGGAGGACGAAAGTGACTCAGTGGAAAGAATATAGCATCCAGATTAACCGCGAAGTATCTGAAGCGGTATCCAATATTTTTATAGAGGCCGGATCGCAAGGAGTGTCTATTTCTGATCGGGCAGATTTTTTGAATTTGCCTGAATATGGATTTGATACTTTATGGGCATTGGACGAAAAAGATTTCCCAGCGGATGGAATTGTGGTGAAAGGGTACTTTTCCGTCAATGTGGATGAAGAGGAAATGATTGCGAATCTTAAAGAAAAAATCGAACAATTGAAAGATTTCGGTTTCGAGTTGGGCCCGTATACTGTGACAGCCCATTCCATGGATGAAGAAAACTGGGCAACTGCCTGGAAGAAGTACTACCATCCAGTACGGATCACCCGTTTCATGACGGTGGTGCCCGATTGGGAAGAATACGAGCCGGAGTCCGGCGATGAAAAACTGATTCAATTGGATCCGGGTCTCGCATTTGGAACGGGAACACACCCGACCACCCGTTTGTGTATCCAAGCATTGGAAACCGTTCTTAAAGGCGGAGAAACAGTGGTGGACGTCGGAACAGGTTCAGGAGTATTAACCATTGCCAGTGCTTTGTTGGGAGCGCAATCCATCCACGCCTTTGATTTGGACGACGTGGCGGTAAAATCTGCAAAAGACAACATCCAGTTAAATCAACTGGATGCCGAGATTCAAGTACAGGCCAATGATTTATTGAAAGGCATTGATTTGGAGGCCGATGTAGTGGTCGCCAATATTTTGGCTGAAATCATCACACCGTTGATTCCGGATGCATGGCGTGTGTTGAAAGAGGGTGGATTGTTTGTCTCTTCTGGAATCATCGAAGAGAAAAAAACGCTCATTTTAGATCAGCTGAAAGAACAAGGCTTTGACATCCAGCAAGTTTTGCAAATGAAAGACTGGATTGCCATTATTGCACAAAAACCAGAAGATAATTAAGTATTGAAAGAAGGATAACACAATGACAAAAGATATGAAAACATATATCGATCACACTTTATTGAAACCAGAAGCAACGAAAGAACAAATCGAAAAACTTTGTGAAGAAGCGAGAGAACACGAATTTATGTCTGTGTGTGTCAATCCGGCATGGGTTCAGACAAGCGCACAATTATTGGAAGGTGCACCGACAAAGGTATGTACGGTTATCGGATTCCCACTAGGTGCTTCCACCCCTGAGACAAAAGCATTTGAAGCAAAAGATGCGATTGAAAAAGGCGCTACTGAAGTTGATATGGTGATTAATATCGGGGCGTTGAAGAGCGGATTGTACGACGTTGTAAAAGAAGACATCCAAGCTGTAGTGGATGCTTCCAAAGACAAAGCATTGGTGAAAGTCATTATTGAAACATCCTTGTTGGAAAAAGATGAAAAATTGAAAGCATGTGAATTAGCCAAGGAAGCAGGCGCAGATTACGTAAAAACTTCAACCGGTTTTTCAACAGGCGGTGCAACCATTGAAGACGTAAAATTAATGCGTGCAGCAGTGGGTCCTGATATGGGCGTGAAAGCCAGCGGCGGTGTCCGCACTTACCAAGAAGCGCTGGATTTCATCGAAGCAGGCGCGACACGCATAGGCACCTCCAATGGTATTGCGCTTTTGGGAGAATAATCCTAAAGGGGTCCGAGGTATTGCTATTTGGCATAGAAAACCTTATACTAATACAGAATAGTAACGACTTCGATTAAGGTGAGTTTCGCAGACGGATGGTATGAAAGTCATTTGTTTCTAACCGCTTCGTCAAGGGACATCGAATCAAATATACATGTCAGAGGCTGAGAGAAATTTCAGCCTCGTTTTTGAAATTATGTCTGCATGTTATGAAAAGTTAATTTTCATCGAGATGTATCCCAATATTAAAAGAGCACTCCAAAGAAAGAAGGTGGCAAGAATGGCCGCTAAAAGAGACTATACAGCACAAGAAGTGATGGCTTTATGCCTGACCTATATGAATACTTCCCATGTAGCATTTATAAAAAAGGCCTACGATCTTGCTGCTGAAGCCCATAAAGATCAGTACCGGAAATCCGGAGAACCGTTCATTGTCCATCCAATCCAAGTGGCAGGTATCCTGGCTGAGCTGAAAATGGATCCGGTCACTGTAGCGACAGGCTTCCTGCATGACGTAGTGGAAGACACGTCCGTGACATTCGAGCAGTTGAGTGAGGAATTTTCTCCTGAAGTTGCAGAGTTGGTGGACGGGGTAACCAAATTAGGTAAAATCAAATTTAAATCCAAACAAGAACAACAAGCGGAAAACCACCGTAAAATGTTGCTGGCGATGGCGAAAGACATTCGTGTCATCTTAGTGAAATTGGCCGACCGCCTTCATAACATGCGCACCTTGCGCTTTCACCGTCCGGAAAAACAGCGGACCATTTCCATGGAAACGTTGGAAATTTACGCTCCATTGGCAGACCGGTTGGGGATCAGCCGAGTCAAATGGGAGCTGGAAGACACTGCATTGCGGTATTTGAATCCCCAACAATACTACCGCATTGTTCATTTGATGAATTCCCGAAGAGACGAACGGGAAAAATATATTGCAGACGCAATCGGCATCATCGAAACCTCCATCGAAGAGTTGGGAATCACAGCGAATATCACCGGTAGACCGAAGCACATTTATTCCATTTACCGAAAAATGCGCGACCAGAAGAAACAATTCAATGAGATTTATGATTTGTTGGCTATCCGCATTATCGTTGAATCCCTCAAAGATTGTTACGCGGTGTTGGGTGCTATCCACACACGTTGGAAACCGATGCCGGGGCGGTTCAAAGACTATATTGCCATGCCTAAAGCCAACATGTACCAATCGTTGCACACAACGGTTCTAGGACCAAATGCGACACCGCTGGAAGTGCAGATACGTACGCAGGAAATGCATGAAATTGCTGAATACGGGGTTGCTGCACACTGGGCATACAAAGAAGGCATCACGAAACAAATCCAAGGCGATGAATTGAATGAGCATCTCTCCTGGTTCCGCGACATTTTGGAATATCAAACCGAATCCAGTGATGCGTCTGACTTCATGGACAGCATCAAAGAAGATATTTTAAAAGACAAAGTATACGTCTTTACGCCTAAAGGGGATGTCATGGAACTTCCTGCCGGTTCCAGTACATTGGATTTCGCCTATCATGTACACACAGAAGTAGGCAATAAATCCACCGGCGCCAAAGTCAATGGAAAGATTGTTCCGTTGAACTATAAATTGAAAACAGGGGACATTGTGGAAATGTTGACGTCTCCTTCTTCGTTTGGACCGAGCCAAGATTGGTTGAAGTACGTCAACACGAGCAAAGCCCGCAATAGAATCAAACGGTTCTTCAAAACACAGGACAAAGAACAAAACATTGAAAAAGGGCGTCAAATGCTGGAACAGCAACTGAAAGCTATGGAATTTTCTCCGAAAGAAATGCTCACGAAGGAAAATTTGAAGAAACTTTCGGAACGATTCAATTTCCAACATGAAGACGATCTCTATGCCGCTATTGGCTATGGCGAAGTCAAACTATACACGGTTGCGAACCGCTTGACGGAAAAAGCACGCCGTGAAAGAGAACAAGAAAAAGAGAAAGAAATCATCCAATCGGATATCCAACAGTTGGAAATGAAGAAAAAAGAACCGGAAAAAATGAAAATTCGTCATGAAGGCGGTGTTGTTGTACAAGGTTCCGGCAATATGTTGATTCGGTTGAGCCGTTGTTGCAGTCCCGTTCCAGGGGATGAAATCATCGGGTATATCACTCGTGGACGAGGCATTTCCATCCACCGAAAAGATTGTCCGAATGTGCAGTCAGCAGATGATCCTGAAAACCGCCTGATTGAAGTGGAATGGGAAACAGATCAAACAGCACACAAAGAGTATGACGCTGAACTTCAAATTGAAGGCTATGATCGTTCTGGTCTATTAAATGAAATCCTTCAAGTTTTCAGTAACCAAACGAAAAAGTTGAGTAACGTGAACGGGAAAGTGGATCACAATCAAATTGCGACGGTTCGCTTGACCATTGGCATCCAAAACTTGGATGAGTTGGAAAAAATCGTCGATAAAATAAAATCTATTCCGGATGTCTACAGCGTGAAGAGAGTGACATCTTGAATCAACAGTCAGAGGAGCGATAGTTTTGCGTGTTGTTATCCAGCGAGTCAGTGAAGCAAGTGTAAAAATTAGTGGAGAAACGGTCGGCGAGATAAACAAGGGATTTGTGTTGTTGGTTGGAATCGGCGAAGACGATGAACAACCCGATGTAGATTACCTTGTTCGAAAAGTGGCCAAAATGCGCATTTTTGAAGACGATGAAGGAAAGATGAACTTGTCTTTGAAAGAAGTGGACGGGGAGATATTGTCAATTTCACAATTCACCCTCCATGCGGACACGAAAAAAGGGAACCGCCCCAGCTTCATCAATGCTGCTAGACCTGAAAAAGCGATTCCGTTATACGAGTCGCTGAATGAAGGTTTGCGAAAAGAAGGATTCAAAGTGGAAACAGGAGAGTTCGGTGCAGACATGCAAATCTCTCTTATCAATGACGGTCCGGTGACGGTCCTCGTTGACAGTAAAAATAAATAAAAACATACTAAAATTAGTAGGTAGAAACCTCGACGGGGGTTTCTGCCTACTATTTTTCTTTTATAGAAGTATAGTAAGGGTGAAAGGAAGCTCGAACAAGCTCTCGAGGACCACGAGTCCAAAACAAAAACAGAGCTCCTTCACTGTCATTTCTCAATTAGGTTTAAGTATGTGGGACCATGAGTCCGGGTAAAGGAAATGGGATACGAAATGAAGCAGTGAGGGTCTTTCAATGTGAAGAAGAAAGAGAGGAACCCAAATGACCTATGTACTGGCATTAGATGTTTCTATGGGAAAGAGCTACGCCGTATTATACCAAGCGGAAGTATGTATTTG
>NZ_AUCD01000011.1 GCF_000429585.1 Atopococcus tabaci DSM 17538 | reverse complement strand
TGTATTGGGTTTGTTTTCTTGTAAAGGTCTTTTTCTTAGCGCCACACTTTGATTTATTCTGTTTATACTGATCAAAGTATTCTATAATTGAACCGCCTTCCTTTAGGAAGGAAACGACATTATAGACCGGTTGATTTGATCGACCGATTTTCCGAGCAATCTTATAAGGTTTTAATCCAGTATCAAAATAAGTTTCTATCCAGCTAAGTTCTTTCATGGTAAGATGTGTGTAGGCCATTTGTGGTCACTCCTCTAATTTTCGTGGTTGGAACTTAGTGAGAGTGTATCACAAATGGTTTTCTATTTTTCTAGCTTAATTTTACAATTCAAGTAAATAAAAAACTATAACTTCAACATGCATTCTTCAAGTTTAATAAAAAACTCCTTTTCAGAAAACTTCCTATTAACAATTTCTTTAGATTGACATGCCATTTCTGAAAATACATCTAAATTTCCGACTATATCTATTTTTTCAGCAAGCAGTTCAATATTACCTGGCGTCACAACATATCCGTTAATTCCGTCTTTAACTGCTAATTCAATATCTCCAACATTTGTAGAGATAATTGGCATTCCATAGCTCATTCCTTCTAAGATAGAAACCGGAAGTCCTTCATTATAAGAAGGCAAAACCATTATTTGACTACCAGATAAAACTTGTGCTTTAGTTTTACTATCAATCCATCCTGTAAAAGTAACATCTTTAGTCATACCATATTCTTCAATATATTTTTTCAATTCATATTCCTGTTCTCCTGTCCCAGCAATAAGTAAATGTCTTTTTTCCCATTTATTATTATCTTTTAACAGTTTCACTGCTTTAACCAAGTCTAAGACACCTTTTCTTTCAATCAGCACACCCAGAAAAACATAAGTACATTCTTCTGTATTCCACTCAACTTTTACTTCTTGTTCTTTAACCGCATTCTGCAGTAAAAACAAATCTACATCGGGTTCAATCTTGCTAATGATATTAGCCCATTCATTTCCAAGGACAATAAACTTGTCACATTCTTTCAATATTCTTACTATTCTTTTACTACTACTTTCAGAAGTAGTATTATACCACTTCTCGAATTCAGAACCATGTAAATGAATAATAGTTTTAATTCCTAAGAGCTTGGACCATCTGTGAATAATGTATTTTCTCCAGAAACTTCCTTTATATGACATATGCATATAGATTATATCGGGCTTATTAGTTATTGTGAGAAATATAATCTTGATTAATGCTAAGAAAAAATAAAAAATCTTTATTACATTGTTTCCTGGATAATAAGTAGGGATAAATTTGATTTTTATACCTCTACTATTCCAATTATGTTTCAATATTTGATCTATAACGGTTGTCATACCGCCTTTACTATCTGGATGGTTTCCACACATCAGTACATTCACCATATTTATACACCTGTACTACTTTCTATGAATTGATTAATAGATTTTATAATATTACTCGTATTAGAAACATATGTCTTAAAATTTATATTTTTTGTACTTTTTATTACTTCCCCTAGTTCTTTAATGTCGTAGCATGAATTTATATAAGATAAAGCTACAAATTGATCCACCAACTGAATTTGATGGTTATCTACATGTTCACCATACTTTGCTAATCTTGGAACTGCTATCACTTTTTTTTTTGCTTTCAAGGCTCCTATGATAGCCCCAGTACCACCATGTGTTATAAACAAATCACATTCCTTAGTATGAAAAAGAAACGACTCACGAGTCAAATATCTTTCATATGAATAATTTTTTGGTATGTATTCACTAGCGCCTATTTGTGCAAATAACTCTTCATCAATCTCTTTAGATTCAATTAAATCATCTATTTTTTTTAACAAACGATCAAATTGAAATTTTTGAGAACCAACTGTAACAAAAATCATATTATTTACTCCTTTTAATATATCGACCCTACATAAATAGCTTTGGGATAAAATTTTTGTAATGTCTCCCACTGAATATAGAATCGATCAGCAAATTTATATAATAACTTTCCAGTAATGGTTGGAGAATTAATTTTTGCAAATGATTCAATATAGATAAGTTTCTTCCTTCCTATCTTTGCTAATATGCACAAAGGCACTGTTGCAAGTACACCCGTTGAAATTACAATATCGGGTTTTTCCTTTAGCAAAATGTATAAAGAAATGAAAAAAACTTTTATCATCTTAATGTTCCAATACTTTTCTCTCCGGTTCATTTGAGGAATATAATACGTGGTATCAAGAAACTTAGTGTTGTATTCGGTTTTTTCAGTCACAATAATACTGCTGTACTTTTTCATCAATGGCTTTAACATCAATAGTTGTTCGTAATGCCCGCCTGAAGAAGCTATAAAACAAATTTTTTTCCCGTTTTCCATAATATATATTCTCCTAAAAAGGTAGAGTTTAAACAAAGGGTAAACTCCAATTTTTGTAAAAATTTGAATAAAAAAGTCTACATGATTTATTAATCCACACACTTTTTATGAGGTAAATTGTATCAATGGTTTTAATATTTGCTGTAAAATATTCTTTATTATCCATTTATAGACATATCTACTACTAATAGGCGTTTTCCAACTTTAAAACTACAATCATAGTTCGAAAAAGTATTTTAATATAACCAGATATCTTTCGATTTCTTATAAATTGTAAATCGAGTTCAAGCATTTCTTCAAACGTTAGTGCGCTTCTTCCACTTACTTGCCAAAGTCCAGTAATTCCTGGCGTAACTTGTAATCTCTGTCTATCATACTCAGAATACTCTTGTACTTCTCTAGGCAACGCTGGCCGCGGACCAACTAGACTCATCTCCCCTTTAATTACATTGAACAATTGGGGGAGTTCATCGATGCTAGTTTTTCTAATAAATTTACCTATTTTTGTTACCCGAGGATCTTCTTTCATCTTAAACATAGCTCCTTCTGCTTCATTTAAATGAAGCAGATTCGCCAGCCTTTGTTCAGCATCTGAATACATAGAACGAAACTTGTACATCTTAAACGGTTCTCCGTTTTTCCCTACTCGAGTTTGAGAAAAAATAACGTTTCCTTTTGGGTCATCCAATTTTATCCATATAGAAATAACGAGAAGTAACGGTATCAAAAAAACAATTCCTAACAATGATAAAACAATATCGAGTATTCTAGTAGCAACTTCATATGTGATTTTTTCGTTTGAATATGTAATTAACTCTTTACTTACACTTTCTTTCCCAGACTCCACGTACAACTCCTCCTTTAATTTCCATTATTATCTTTGTTTAAAACCTCCAATAAATTATAAATCCATCACAATTAATTATTGCTGATTTTTTGTTGGTTTACTTTTCACTAAAACAACCCAAAAAACTTTTTCTTTTTCACTGACTGTGGAGTCGGCAGAACAATGACTTCCCCATTCACCAAGTCTTTCGTTATTTGTTCAAACTGGCGCACCCGTTCAGATCCAAACTCTTTCGCAAGCAAATCGTGCGCTTCCTGCATATGGAACAAGCGGTTCGTGACATTGTGGGCATCGGATGCAATGAAATGCACCAAGTTAGCTTCAATCAACTGATAGCTTAACTTCTTGATGGTCTTCCCGAATCCGCCGGTATAACTGGCCGCGGTCAACTGGGAAAGTGCCCCTTTTTCAATAAACTCTTTCAACTTTTCTGGATTTTCTTGGATGACTCGGTTGCGCTCGGGGTGGACGATGATGGGCGTGACGTTCATGGCCTGCAGTTCGTAAAACAAGCGTTCCGTGTAATGAGGAATAGAGGACGAGGGAAATTCGACGAGCAGATACTGGTTCTGCTCGTCGATGAATTGGATGGTGCCCTGTTCGATGTCTTCCGGCAGTTCACCAAACATCCGCACTTCCTGTCCCGGGAAAATGGTCAACGGGATTTCCCGTGCGTCCAACTCTTTCTGCAGTTCCGCTGTTTTTTGAAGAACCGTCTGTTTGTCGTTTTCCCACGAGTAAGCTTTATGGTGCGGGGTGGCCAAAATATGCGTGATGCCTTCTTTGACCGCCGCCCGCGCCATGTCGAGTGAGACCTCCATCGTTTGCGCGCCGTCATCCAGTCCCGGCAAGATATGGCAATGCAAATCGATCATATGAGTCTACTCTCCGTTTCCGTAATAGTAATAGTACGAATCTTCTTTTTTGTCGATCCGGTTCATGACCGCTCCGATGACGTTGGCACCGACCATTTCCAACAGTTGTTTGGATTCGAGAATCTGTTCTTTGATCGCCACTTTATTGCGGACGATGAAGATGACGCCGTCGGTTTTACCGGCCATGATTTGCGCATCGGTTACCGCAGTCAATGGAGGTGTATCGAAAATGACTAAGTCGAACAGGCTTTCCATTTCTTCTTGCAAACGGTCCATTCTCTCAGAACTGAGCATCTCAGCTGGGTTCGGAGGAATCGGTCCGCTGGTCAAGATGTACAAGTTGTCTACAGAAGTTTTGTAGATTTTGTCCTGAAGCTGTGTGTGACGGTCCGTCAAAATGGTGGTCAAACCGTCTGTGTTCCGCACACGGAACGTGTTGTGTACGGTTGGTTTCCGCATGTCCGCATCCACCAATAGGACGCGTTTGTCTTCGGAAGCGAATGTCGCAGCCAAGTTGGCAGACGTCAATGACTTTCCAGCTCCCGGAGCATCGGAGGTGATGACGATGCTTTTGAATTCTTGGTCCACCATGGAGAACTGGACGTTCGTACGAATCGTACGGTACTGTTCAGAGATGACTGATTTTGGTTTGTTTACAACGACCAACCCGGCTCGTGTAGAACTTTCATTTTTCTTCTTTTTTTTACCAAACATTTTCAACTACTCCCTTTACACTCGACTTCTTCTGGTATTAGCGACAACCTCTTGGTCATTTGCATCTCTTACAAGGATAGCTTGGGAAGGCTCCAATTCTTCATCGTCCATTTCGAACACGCCGCCTAAGTAAGTCCAACCGAGTTCGTCGGTGATGAATTTTTTGTCTTTTACGGTGTTGTCAAAGAATTCCAATACGAATGCCAAACCGACTCCGATCATGCCTCCCAACAGTAACCCAATCGCCAGGTTCAACGTGGTGTTTGGAGACACGGCATTTGGATTGGCAACCGCTGCGGAAATGATGGTGACGTTGTCGACATTCATGATGTCGTCGATTTCTTCTTGGAAAATTTCTGCAGTTGTGTTCGCAATGCTTGCCGAATGGAACGGGTTGTCTGTCGTGACACGAATGGAGAACACTTGAGAGTTGTCTTGGTTCCCGATTTCAATCATTTCGGCCAATTGGTTGTGTGTGACATCCATGTCCAGTGTTTCGCGGACATCATCCAAAATCACCGGACCTTTGATGATGTCTTTATATGTATTGATCAATTGCAAGTTGGCGTTGATGTCGCTTTGTTGAATGACGTTTTCAGACTGCGTGTGGTTGACCAGAATCTGCGTGGTGGCGCTGTACTGCGGTGTGGCAATGAAAAATGTAAAAATGGCGGAAACAATGAGTCCGATAAGACCCAGACTGACAATCATCCCTGCCCGCTTTTTAATGATTTCGAATAACTCAATTAAACTGATTTCTTCTTCCATGATTTCCTCCTGCATAGCTTTTCAGCCGGTGTATTAGTAAATAATGTGTTCATTATACACGAGTTTTCATAATTTGTGTTATGTATTTTATCTCTTTATCACTATATCATATCGTTTCCCCCTAGGTTATGAACAATTTGTTAAAATACCGTAATGAGAAAATTAATACAAATGTAAACCTTTTCCAATTCCTGAAAATAGGACCTCTGCTTTTATGAGGTCCCATTTTGTTTTTATCCAACGTGTTATTTAATTTTAAACTGTTTCCGGCGTACAAAATTGTACAGAAAAGCGGTCTATCTTTTTCGCAGCTCATTTGCCAATTCTTTGAGGTACTGTTGCGTATCTTCTTTGATTTGTGGATGGCGGAGACCGAAGACCAGGTTGGCTTTCAAGTACCCGATTTTCTCGCCGACGTCAAACCGTTCACCTTTATAGACATGGGCGAAGACACGTTGGGTTTGATTTAACCGTTCCATGGCATCTGTCAACTGGATTTCCCCGTTTGCTCCTGGCTCCTGCGTTTCCAGCAGCGGGAAGATTTCCGGTGTCAAGATGTACCGTCCGATGGATGCCAGGTTACTTGGCGCTTCTTCTTTGCTCGGCTTTTCCACAAAGTGGTTAATCGGGAACAAGCCCGGTTCGAGTTCTTCCCCCGGTTCCACAACTCCGTACAGGCTGAGCTCGTCTTCAGGGAGTGCCATCACCCCGATGACGCTGGCTTGGACACGTTCATGGCGGCCAATCAACTGTTTGGTCAGCGGCACATGGTTTTGCATGATGTTGTCCCCGAGCATCACGACAAACGGCTCGTCTCCGACAAAGTCTTTCCCTTGCAGGACGGCGTCGCCCAGTCCTTTCGGGTATGACTGGCGGACATAGTGGATTTGGATGTCGGTGGTTTCTTTCACCATCTCGAGCATCTCCAGCTTACCTTTTTCTTTCAAGTTCTTTTCCAATTCGAAGTTGGAGTCGAAGTGGTCTTCGATGGATCGTTTGCTGCGGCCGGTGACGATGAGGAGTTCTTCAATGCCGGACTCGATGGCTTCTTCCACCACGTACTGGAGAATCGGGGTATCGACAATCGGCAGCATCTCTTTGGCCGTCGCTTTGGTGGCCGGCAGGAAACCCGTTCCCAGCCCCGCTGCCGGGATGATCGCTTTTTTGATTTTTGACATGTGTGAATGCCTCCTTAATAAAAAGACGCCTCCCGTTCGAAGCGCCTTTTCTTTCATTATAGGATGTTAATTTTGGTGGTACAAGTCACGCGTGTAGACTTTGTTTTCCACGTCTTCCAGCTCTTCCGTGAAGCGGTTTGCCACGATGACGTCGGAGAGTTGTTTGAACTCGTCCAGGTCGCGGATGACACGGGATTTGTAGAAGGTGTCTTCTTCCAAGACCGGTTCATACACCACGACTTCGATGCCTTTTGCTTTGAGACGTTTCATGATGCCTTGGATGGACGACTGACGGAAGTTGTCGGATCCGGCTTTCATCGTCAAACGGTAGATGCCCACGCGCTCCGGGTTGCGGGACAAGATTTGCTCGGCGATGAAGTCTTTCCGTGTGCTGTTCGCATCCACAATCGCTTGAATGATGTTGTTCGGCACGTCTTCGTAGTTCGCCAAGAGCTGTTTCGTATCTTTCGGCAGGCAGTAACCGCCGTACCCGAAGGACGGGTTGTTGTAGTGGGTGCCGATACGCGGATCGAGTCCCACCCCTTCAATGATAGACAACGCGTCCAAGCCTCTGACTTCTGCATAAGTGTCCAATTCGTTGAAGTACGCTACGCGCAGAGCCAAATAAGTATTCGCAAACAATTTCACCGCTTCCGCTTCGGTGGAGTCCATCAACAAGACCGGAATGTCTTCTTTGACGGCCCCTTCTACGAGGAGGTCCGCAAATGTTTGCGCCCGCTCAGATTCTTCCCCAACGATGACCCGGCTCGGGTGCAAGTTGTCGTATAGCGCCTGGCCTTCACGCAGGAATTCCGGCGAGAAGATGATGTTGTCCACACCGTATTTTTCACGCACTTCTTTTGTGTATCCAACCGGGATGGTGGATTTGATGATCATGATGGATTCCGGTGTGTATGTCAACACGTCTTCGATGACCGCTTCCACAGCGGACGTGTCGAAGTAGTTTGTTTTGTCATCGTAGTTCGTTGGTGCCGCGATGACGACGTACTCCGGTTTGTGCGCGTACGCTTCTTCCGGGTTCGACGTCGCAAGCAAGTTCAGCTCACGGTTCGCCAGATAGTCTTCGATTTCTGTGTCGACGATTGGCGATTTCTTGTTGTTGATTAGGTCTACTTTTTCTTGAATGATTTCCAGGGCCCGCACGTCGTTGTGTTGTGCAAGCAAAATGGCGTTGGACAAGCCAACGTACCCCATACCGACTACTGTGATGTTCACTGTTTGACGCCCTCTTTCTTGTAATTGTAATCTTTTTCAATCGTTTCTATCATAACGCAAATACGTGGAAAAGGGAATACGTTTCCTTACTGGACGAGCTTGCATAGATTGAAGGCTGGCTTGAAATGTCACTCCACGCAAATGGGCGTTTATTCGTGGAGTGAGCCCTTTTTCTTGGATCCACTGCATTCAATGTGTGGTCACTTGCGTGGAGCAGTCCTCGTTTTAGAGAGTCACTTCACGTATAATAGGTGCCGCCCCATTTTCCATAAACCGTAAAATGCTCCTGCATCACTTCTTGAATCCGTTGTTTGTAGTATTCACGGCCACACCAGTCATAAATGACGCTCGTAGTCATTTTTCTTTCAGGAAACAACAGCCGGAACTCCTCTGCCGTGCGCTGGATTGCTTCCCGTATAGTTTCTTTGTACCTACATGTGCAAATCCGGGTCTGCCGTGTGTTCGTGTGGGCAAACGAATAGCATTGAGAGCAGTAGATGCCTTTTTTGAGCTGTGCGTATTCGTAGCGCGGCAACTCGTGCGGGCGGTAGTCATGGAGGTGGCAGTTCAGAAGCTTCTGCGCCAACCGCTTGTGGGATTCATCGATCCAAACACCTTGGCCTGTTTGCCCGAAGTGATGCGGCAGTTGGTGGTGAAACACGAACGGTTTGTCACGCGGAAGCTGGTAGATATAGAAGTTGGGATTGATGAAGATGGCGCACTCTTCCACTTGGAATCGATAACCCCATTTGCGGACCAAGTTGTAGATCAGCGGCTTGCTTTTACGAGTCTGCGCCAACGGGTCTACTACAAAGTCGGCTTGCGTATGCAAGGCGTCGTCTTGGAAGTCATAGCTACCGGAATAGTTTTTGACTTCGTAGAGATGAATCGTGTTTCCGGTGAGAAGCAGCACATCGATTTGGACCTGCACCCCGCTTTCTTTCAACTGTAGGTCTTGCAGAACCAGGCAATCGAACGGCATTTTTTCGAAGTGATTCCCCAGTTGAACCTCGCCTTCGTAACCGCGTTGATAACTCTGGCGCTCTCGTTGTTGGGCAGCCGTCAGTGTCATGCGGGCGTTCAAGGCGTCATAGATTCTGAGCGCCACCGGCTTCTTCAGTCGTTTTACGATCATAAAAGTGCTCCTTTCTTAGTTGTGCTCACTAATAAGATACGCAAAAAGTGGGGAATATCATTTTATTCGTGGAGTGGATATTGGTTTTCGTGTTCGCTTCACGCAAATTTTCCTGTATGCGTGGAGTCATGAGTATCTAAACCTTCCACTACACTCATTGCGCAAAGTTTGCGTGGAGTGCCCCCTATTTACCAACCTCACTCCACACAAAAAGACCGCCTCATCGCTGAGACGGCCCATAAATTAAATTTCCAGTTGTTCTTTCAAGATATCTGATACGCGTTGCAGTTCTTCATCCGGGATGATGTCGTAGTAAATTCCGTTCATCTTCTGGCCGGTTCCGGTTAGCTGAACTTGGTTGATGTTGCTTGCTGCTCCGCGGTAATGATTGAAGATATCAACCATTTCTGGGAAGGACAAGTTCGTGGCCATGTTGTTTTCCAATGTTCCTAATACACCTTGATAGTTCATGATAGATGAGAAAGAGGCTACTTTCTTGATAACCGCTTCAATCACTTGACGCTGGCGTTGTTGACGGCCATAGTCACCGTTCGGATCGTCGTAACGCATACGTGAGTATGACAATGCTGCATCACCGTCTAAGGTCACCGGTACTCCTTCTGTGAAACTATAACCTTCATAGGAGAAGGTTAATGTCGGTGTGACTTCCACTCCACCAACCGCATCAATAATATCTTTTAAGCCTTTCATATTGACTTCTACGTAGTAGTCAATTGGGATATCGAACAAGTTCTGCACTGTGTTGATGGACATGCTTGCTCCGCCGAATGCATATGCGTGGTTGATTTTGTCCATTGTGCCACGGCCGATGATTTCTGTATACGTGTCACGCGGGATACTGACAATTGTGGACTCATTGGTGTTTGGATTGACAGTCATGACCATCATCGTATCTGACCGGCCTTGTTCCGTGCGCCCTAAATCCCCTGTGTCGACTCCTAACAAGAGAACGGAAAATGGTTCCTGCCCACTGTCCACATTGACGGCTTCCGGACGTACTTCTTCTTTTTCAACTTCCGCATACATATTCTCCGTCGTGGAGGTTACATCGTTATATACTTTGAATGCCAGGACACCGAGTCCAGCCACAATGAATAATAAAATGACTGCTATTACGGTTATAATACGGCGCGTTTTTGATTTTCTTTTCTTCTTGTTGTATCTATCTGATCGAGATGGCATGTCTTCACCTTTCTTCTGTTCGTTCTTTCCAATATACATTCATACTTGATAATTTTACCAGTAATTCTTCAGAATGCAATGGAGTAAATGTGAAGGTTTTATTCAAATATTAGAAGGCCTCTAAGAAAGAGACCTTTTGAAAGCTATTTTTTATTGTAATACGTCACATACCAATCAGCGAACTTTTGCAAACCATCTTGAATAGTGGTCTGCGGTTTAAATCCTGTGACATGTTGCAGTTGGTCTGTAGATGCATATGTTGCAGGAACATCGCCGGGTTTCATCGGTTCGTAGACTTTTTCGAACTCAATGTCTCTTCCTAACGAATTGCTCAATGCTTTTTCCAAAGCTGTGATGAATGCCATCAATTTCACCGGTTGGTTGTTTCCGATATTAAATACACGATGAGCAGCTTGGCCGGCTGTTTTTTTAGGAGCTTCAGGAATCAACTTTAGAATTCCTTGCACAATATCGTCTACGAAAGTGAAGTCTCGGTACAGGTCATTCTCAAAGTCTCTATCATTGTAAATATGAATCGGTTCATTGTTGAAGAACTTGTTCGCAAACCCAAAGTATGCCATATCCGGTCTTCCCATCGGTCCATAAACCGTGAAGAAACGCAATCCTGTGGAAGGAATATTGTACAGATGGCTATATGTGTGGGCCATCAGTTCATTGGATTTCTTTGTTGCTGCATACAGAGAAACCGGGTTATCCACAAAGTCTGTTTCTTCGAACGGAACTTTTTTGTTGCTTCCGTATACCGAACTGGAAGAAGCATAAATCAAATGCTCTACCGGATAGAAACGGCACGCTTCTAAGATATTGAAAAACCCGGTGATGTTGCTGCTGATGTAGGCATCTGGGTTCTCTATGGAATAGCGGACGCCTGCTTGAGCAGCAAGGTTGATAACGATAGAAGGCTTATGCTCCTCAAACAAAGCCATCATCACTTCTTTGTCCGCAATATCCATCTTGAAGAAAGCGAATTGGTTGTATTTTTCTAAATCAGTTAAACGGGTTTCTTTCAATTTGACTTCATAGTAGTCGTTCAAATTGTCAATGCCAATAACAGTTTTTCCTGCTTCCAATAACTGCTTGGATAAGTAATAGCCGATGAAACCGGCCGCTCCAGTGATTAAAAAAACATTCCCTCGCTTCTCCTGCCCCATAACAACATCTCCTTATCTTCTTATAAGTTTTCTTTGTACCATTCTATTGCTGCGTCAATGCCTTCTGCGAAACTCCAACTAGGGTCATAGCCTAACAGTTGTTTCGCTTTGGTGATATCAGCATTGCTGTGTTTGATGTCGCCTTTTCTTTCTGGCCCAAAGATGGGTTCAATGTCTTTACCTAAAACTTTGCAAAGAGAGCGGTATACATCAATCAAGTACTCTCTTCCGCCGTATGCAATGTTGAACGCTTCTCCTGCTGATTCAGAAGGTGCCAAGCATGCTTTCAAATTCGCTTCAACCACATTTTCGATGTATGTGAAGTCACGGCTTTGTTTTCCGTCTCCGTTGATGGTCGGACGCTCGTCGTTAAGGAGCTGCTTGATGAATTTAGGGAGAACTGCTGCATATGCTCCGTCTGGATCTTGTCTTCTGCCAAAGACATTAAAGTAACGAAGACCGTACGTATCCAATCCGTACAGTTTTGTATACAGTTTGGCATACTCTTCGTCCACCCGCTTTGTTAAAGCATACGGGGATAAAAGATTCCCTTCCCTTCCTTCTTGTTTCGGCAGGTTCGGTTCGTCTCCATACACTGAAGAACTGGAAGCATAGACAAACTTTTTAACATCTTTTTGCCGTGCGGCTTCCAACATGTTCAATGTCCCTCTTATGTTGATATCCTCATACAAAAGCGGCATCTCGATACTTCTTGGTACGCTTCCCCAAGCTGCTTGATGAAGCACATAATCTACTCCATCACATGCATCCAAACATACGTCCAGGTCGCGTATATCCCCCTTTATAAAGGTATAATTTGGATGATCTTGGAACATCTCGACGTTGGACTCTTTACCGTTTGATAAGTCATCCAAACACCTTACTTCATAGCCTTTCTCTAATAACACCTGGCACAAGTTGGATCCGATGAACCCCGCCCCGCCTGTGACAAGAAAAACACTGTCTTTTTCAAACACTACATCATTGTATCCCATTGCTTACGACCTTTCTTTTACAATCTCCAGTATCTGTATCCAGCTGCTTCGTATTCTTTTCGGTTCAATATGCCCTTCAAGTCTATCAATACTTTGTTCTCATTTTTTTGGCCTTTGAACATCTTGTCGAAATCGTCTTGTGTGAAGTGACTGAACTCTTCATGTCCTACGGCGATAACGACAGCGTCCATCTCACTGATGTCTTCAAGGGAGTGGAAATGAATGCCGTATTCTCTCTCTGCTTCTTTCGCATCTGCTTGTGGATCAACAATCATTGGCTTGATTCCGTATTCTTCCAACTCGTGGACGATATCAATGACACGTGTATTTCTTGTGTCAGGCATATTTTCTTTGAAAGTGAAACCTAAAATCGCTACGTTAGCTTCTTTTACAGGCACGTCTGCTTTAATCAAATTTTTGACCACATTTTCGACTACATATTTGCCCATGTCATCATTGATTTTTCGGCCAGACAAAATGATTTGAGAGTGGTATCCCATCTGTTCTGCTTTGTATGTCAAATAGTAAGGATCCACACCGATACAGTGACCTCCCACCAGTCCAGGTGAAAAATTCAAGAAGTTCCATTTTGTTCCTGCTGCTTCCAATACTGCTTTTGTGTCGATATCCAATTTGTTGAAGATGATGGACAACTCGTTCATGAACGCAATGTTGATGTCTCTTTGGGAGTTTTCGATGACTTTGGCTGCTTCTGCTACTTTTATGGACTCTGCCCGGTGAACACCTGCGTCCACAACCAATTCATATACTTTGGCTACTTCATCCAAGGTTTCTGCGTCCATACCGGAAACGACTTTTACGATTGTTTCCAAGCGATGAACTTTGTCGCCCGGATTGATTCGTTCTGGAGAATACCCCACTTTGAAGTCGACTCCATATTTTAATCCAGATGCTTCTTCCAAGATGGGTACACATACTTCTTCCGTCACTCCAGGGTATACAGTGGATTCGAAAACCACAATGGAGCCTTTTGTCAAGTTTCTTCCGACTGTCCGGCTGGCGGATTCCAGAGGGGTCAAATCAGGAGTGTGATCGGCTCTTACAGGAGTAGGAACAGCCACGATATGAAATTTAGCTTCTTGGAGCCGGGTTTCGTCTGACGTGAAATCAACCGTTGTTTCTTTGATTGCTTCGTCTCCAACTTCTTTTGTCGGATCGATTCCTTTTTTGTAAAGATCGATTTTTTCCTTGTTCGTGTCAAACCCAATGACTTCAGCTTTTCTAGCGAAAGCCACAGCAATCGGCATGCCGACATAACCCAGTCCGACTAATGAAATTTTCTCTTGTTTGTTTTTTATCTTTTCATACAAACTCATTTTGCTTCCTCTTTCTATATGTGTCTCATGTAAATATCAGTGTAATCATAACGTATTTGTGCGCAAAAAGAAATAGTTCCTGTCAGGTTCGCCTTACTGCAGCTGCTTCTCGATGTCTACAGAATTTAAAAACTTCCCTAGTGCTTCTTTCCAAGGAAGAATATGGAAATCCGTATTTTTCACAGAACTCAAGTCCATCTTGGAGTGTTTAGGCCGTTCTGCTTTCTGTACAAACGCTGAAGAATCCACTGGCTCAATTTCCACATTGTCTTCTTTAAGGATTTCAGTTGCGAATTCGTACCAAGTACAGCTGTCATCGTTTGATAAGTGATAGATGCCAGTCGGAACATCATTTTTCACAGCATACAGCATGAATTCGGCTAACGTGCGTGTCCATGTCGGCCGGCCGGTCTGATCATTCACCACGGTCAACTTGTCCAGTTTTCTTGCCAGACGCTTCATCGTGTAGACAAAGTTGGAACCAAACTCCCCGAAGACCCATGACGTTCGAATGATATAGTAAGCTGAACAAATCTCTTGTACCGCTTTTTCGCCTGCCAGTTTCGCTTTTCCATACTCGTTGATTGGGTTGGTTTCATGGTCTGTTGTGTATTCACGGTCATCTTTTCCGTCAAAAACATAGTCCGTACTGATGTACACCATTTTTGCCCCAACTGCCTCCGCCGCTTTAGCAACATTTTTTGTTCCTTCGACGTTGACCAGCCAGTTTTCTTCTTTTCCTTCGTCTTCCGCTTGTTCAACATTCGTATACGCTGCACAGTGGTAAACAACAGACGGCTGAATGTTTTGGATGTACGAATTGCTCTCTTCTTCGTTTGTGATGTCCAGTTCCTGACGCCCAGCTGCAATAAAGTCAATTCCATTTTCCTGAAGCAGCTTCTGCACTTCTTTCCCTAATTGACCGTTCGCTCCTGTCACTAATGCTTTCATCTGCACTCATCCCCTTACATAAGAAAGAGGCTTGTTTTTTTAAGAACAAGCCTCTGTTTTTATTTCTCTAGCTTGGCGCGCTGTTGAAGCGGTCTCCACCATTCTTCATTTTCTTTGTACCATTCAATGGTTTCTGTTATGCCTTGCTCAAACGTATAGTGAGGCTTCCAGCCCAGTTCTGTCTCTATTTTAGTCGGGTCGATGGCGTAGCGGCGGTCATGTCCCAGCCGGTCATCCACATACGTAATCAAGTCTTCCGATACTCCCAGGCGGTCAACAATCAAACGGACAATCTGGTTGTTCGTATACTCGTTGTGGCCTCCCACGTTGTACACTTCGCCTTTTTCGCCAGTGCGGAGCACCAAATCAATCGCCTGACAGTGATCTTTCACATGCAGCCAGTCTCTGACGTTTTCGCCGTCTCCATAGATTGGCAATTTTTTCCCGTCCATGGCGTTTGTGATCACCAACGGAATCAGTTTCTCTGGGAAATGATAAGGACCATAGTTGTTGGAGCACCGTGTGATGTTCACGTTCATTCCGTATGTTTCGTAGTAAGAACGAACCAACAAGTCGGCTCCTGTCTTACTTGCAGAGTAAGGACTGTTCGGAGCCAGCGGGGTTTCTTCAGTGAAGTATCCCTCTTTTCCGAGTGAACCGTACACCTCATCTGTAGACACTTGCAGAAACTTCTCGATTCCCATTTCTTTCGCCACATTCAATAGAGACAAGGTGCCTTGAATGTTGGTTTCCACGAAAACTTCCGGATTAAGTATGCTGCGGTCAACGTGTGATTCGGCAGCAAAGTTCACAAAATGTGTGATCTCATGTGTTTGTACCAAATGGCGTACCAATTCACTGTTTGTGATGTTTCCCTGGACAAAGACATGATTAGGGTTGTTTTTAAGATCCGCCAAGTTCTCGATGTTTCCCGCATATGTGAGCAAATCCAGATTCACAATTTTATCTGATGGATAGTTTTCCAGCATATAATGTACGAAGTTGCTCCCAATGAAGCCTGCTCCGCCTGTTACCAATATATTCAACTTATTTTTCCTCCCAAGTAAAAGGATTATCAAACTCTGCCAAAACAGGATGATGTTTGTCCTTTTCCGACAATATTGCTTTGTCCAATGAAATAGGCCATTTTATTCCAAGTTCCGGATCGTCAAACGCGATACCGCCATCGTGTTCTTTCGAGTAGCCTTCATCTACTTTGTATTGGACATTGCAATTTGGACTCAACGTCACGAAACCATGAGCAAATCCTTTTGGCACCAACAACTGTCGATGATTGTATTCGCTTAGGATATAGCCTTCCCACTGTTTGTAAGTCGGCGACCCTGCACGCAAGTCAACCAGTACATCATAAATGACACCGGTCGTGGCCCGGACCAATTTCGTCTGAGCTTTCGGAGGTGTTTGGAAGTGAAGACCTCTCAACACTCCCGGTTCTATGGAAAGAGAATGATTGTCTTGAATGAACTCATGGGTAATACCAGCATCCATGAATTTTTGTTGTGTGTAACTTTCTGTAAAGAAACCACGATGGTCTCCAAAGACGTCTGTTTCAATCAACTTTACATCTTGCAGTGACGTGTCATAAACTTTCATCGTTTGCCTCCTTCTTCTTTCGCCAGGCGAAGCATATACTGCCCATAAGCATTTTTCTTCAACGGCTGAGCCAGTTCAACAAGCTGCTCTGTGGTGATATACCCCATGCGCCAAGCGATTTCTTCCAGACAGGCAATTTTCATGTTTTGTCTTTTTTCGACTGTTTCGATGAACTGACCAGCTTCCAACAAAGACTCATGAGTTCCTGTGTCAAGCCATGCGTATCCTCGTCCCAGCAATTCCACATCCAATTCGCCCATATCCAAGTAAGCTTGGTTAATGTCTGTGATTTCCAGCTCTCCTCTTTCAGAAGGCTTAATGGTTTTGGCTATGTCCACGACTTTATTGTCATAGAAATATAAACCTGTCACCGCAAACGAGCTTTTTGGGTTCTCAGGTTTTTCTTCGATTGAAACCGCCTGTTGGTTATCATCGAACTCGACCACGCCAAAACGCTCTGGATCATTCACATGATACCCGAAAACAGTCGCGCCTTTTTCTTTGGAAGCTGCTCGCTGAAGCATCTTCGACAAGCCGCCTCCGTAATAGATGTTGTCTCCCAGGATCAAACAGACAGAGTCGTCCCCGATAAAGTCCTCTCCGATTAGGAACGCTTGAGCCAGCCCTTCAGGGTTTTCTTGTACCGTGTATTCCAAGGATAAGCCGAGATCAGCCCCGTCACCTAATAATTCCTCGAATCGGGGCGTGTCTTCCGGAGTAGAGATGATCAAAATCTCTTTTATTCCTGCCAACATCAAAACAGACAACGGATAATAAATCATCGGTTTATCATAAATAGGCATCAATTGTTTGGATACAGCTCGAGTGAGCGGGTACAGCCTTGTTCCGCTCCCGCCAGCCAGGATAATTCCTTTCATATATAAAGTCCTCTCTTGTTCTATATTATCTTTATTGATTTTAGTATACCATAAACCATTTGACAACTTTATTTCTCTTCCATAAAAAACGAACCGGAACCAGCGCACTAAAAAAGCGGAAAGATTCAATCCCTTTCCGCTTTTTCCAGTCTTATTTGTTGCCCACTAGTCCTTTCATTCCGGCATAAGTTTCTTTTACATCAGGCATCTTGATCATTAAATAGATTAAGTAACTAATTCCATAAATTACCACTGTCCACCATGAATCAATGTACCAGCCTGAAGCGATGAAGACCACGGTCAACACTGTTTCTAGGATGATATCTTTAGTCAGCGAGATATTTAATCTATCTGATAAGAAGTACTCGGCCAAGATAGCTCGTGTCATCTGCCCCAGTAATATCGTCAGTACTGCCAAGTTTAGATTGTGCAGGATAACGGTAGTGAACACTGTGGCGATTGTGCTGATGGTCACCGAGATGGTATTGATGCGCAGCAGTACTTTCTCATGTCTCAATGTTTTCATATACGTGTTGATCAACAACGTTAATCTGCCCTCGTAAATGACTAAAGGAAACAAGAGAGCCATATACAACAATGCTTCCGCATATTCCGGCAGCCATGCAGATAAAATGACCCGCGCCGGGTAATAAAAAATCAGGAAGGAAAATGATGTGATCATCAAAAAGTTTCGCATCAGTTTATAAATGGAAGGCAGCTTTTCCGGATTAGTTCTTCTGAGTATAGGATAGACTACCACTCCGATACCTGTAATAAAGACCATCATGAAGTGGGAAATACTCAGCGTCAAAGAGACCTTACCAAACGTTTCGACATCCCACCGCCGTTCAATCCCGAAGCGGACAATTCCGATAATGGCTTTACTCGCTAAGTTTGCAATCATCAACTTTACGCCGACATTGATGTTGTGCCAGGTTTCTTTTAAGTCGAGTGTGAACTCAGACAGCTTCAAGAAGACAAACTCTTTACATGCATACATACCGTAAAGCAAGGACACAAATTTAGAGATTAAATCAGCTGCAATCATAAGATGGTAATCTCGACTGCCAATCAAAAGCAAAAACAACACCGTGCCTACAAAAAGAACCCTGTCGAGTACCATGATGACAGCATATTTATTGATTCGGTTCGTCGCTTGCAGAATGAACAAAAACATGTACCGGACATTCAAGATGACCATATCGATTGCAATCATTTGAAAAATGAATGTTCGGTCTGGACCGTCAGCAATGAAGCTTGCTCCAACCATGAACAGTGCTGCCAAAGACACTTGCAAAGTCAAAAGCTGGATGAATTGTGAGAAGAATTTTGGTTTATCCAACGATTCGTACTCTTCTCCACCGTATCTCAGATAAATACCATCATTCCATCCAAAGTGAAAAAAGCCTACATAAGTTGAATAAAACATATACAGCTGCCAATATCCGTAATCTTCCACCCCAATCAGTTTTGGAACAATAAGAGTGACCAGTGTAGAGACTACCAGCGTAATCAAATTGGATACAAATGTATACGAGAAATTTTTAAAAAAGCTTAACGCTTTGACATTCATCGAAATCCTTCTTCTCTATAAAATATTTTCTAAAAAGAATGGTATGAGCAGCCGTTCCGGCGCAATTCTATGGATCAAGTCCAAGAATAACCAGACAAGTGCTGTCCCGGCAACCATCAAGTTAAACAAGATATTGGGCGTTCGTCTAATGATGTATGTAGACGCCTTTGCACAAATGACATAAGTGATCAACAACAAACTTCTCATGAGTCTGTAGAATTGAACGTTAACAATATACAACGGGAACACCATCAGCATGCTGACATTTATCCAGAAAATCACATTGGCTATCGTTAATTCTCTCTTCCTCATTTTTGCCTCTTGATAACCCGGTTCTCCCGGCAATACATCGACAGGCATCCCAAAGTGTTTTGCGTAAATGATTTTTCGAGACCAGTAAGCTAAAACCACACTTGAACCATGTGTGATTGCCGGAATCAGAAAACCAAAATTCGTTTGAGTTGTCAAATACTGTTCGACCACCCGGGTATCCGCGACTGCTATGATATAGTCTTGAAATGGAATTTGGTTTCCATTCAGAATAATGATCACGCTGATTGTTAAGGAAAGAATGACAAGGCGTTTGATCCACTTGTTATCCTTCTTGCCGTTAACCAAAAGCAACGGCGCATACAGAACAAAAGAATAATGGAAAGTTATCGACGCAATCCACACCGCGACAAATTTCAATCGATCCGCTAACTTGGGAGTTTCCAAAAAACGAATCCCGCTTAGCAATATGGTTAACGCAACCCAATTACGAAATTGTTCAGAGTCCATAATGACAGCGTACATCATGTATAGGCTCAGTATATAATTGGCGTTCACTTGGTATCTCTTAATCACATAACGGTACAGCAGCCATAAGCATCCTGCAATGACCAATATGCGGAAAACCTCAAATGGAAGCCCTAAAATATTCCCGATAATCATAATAAAAGAATACCCGACTTGATTGTTGTCGAGTATGCCACGATCCAACACCGTATAGTAGTTCCTGTAATAATTGTCGTAATCGGCATGGAACGAGTAGAACGGTCCTGCTCCGGACATGACAAAGAACAAGAAAGCCAATGTTATGACTGTCCAAATTTGACTCGATCTTTTTTTTAATGCAAAGTACCAATTGTTCACCAGGACCACCAGATACAACACTAACGTCATAACACCCCTCCTTTACATACACTAATCATCAAGCATTGAGTATGGCGTCCAGAACATTTCTTAAGTGAGTGGAAGACGTCCCTTTTGTGTAAGAAAAATACATCACTTCAATATCTTTTTTGGCGAATTCTTCCTCATACTTATTCCATTTTGGAGTTCCTTTCCAGTCATCTCCTTTAAAGATGCGATTGAAAGGAATGGTATCTGCTGCTTTCAGCTTATCTGTATCTGTTTCCGGAACGGCTTCATCGACAAAGCGAATGGCCTTCACAATTTCAATTCTTTCTTCAAATGGGATGATTGGCCGTTTCTTTTTGACTCGTTCCACTTCTTCATCAGTCGTGACACCTACAATGAGGTAGTCGCATTCTTGTTTTGCCTTTCTCAATATGTTCAAATGCCCAATATGAAAAAGATCAAATACGCCTGTTGTGTATCCAATTATTTTTGACATACTTCTCCAGCCTCTCTGCTTTATTTACAAAAAAACTATTTAAAAAGCCAAGCAGTGTTTAGTTTACCATTTTTCATTGTTCATTAAATACTGAATTTTCAACAAACCATATGCTGCTTGATTCCACCCATTCGCATAAGCTTTGGAAAAAGGGAGGTGTTTTTTCTTGATTTTTTTCAGTTCTTTTTTTATTTCTGAATCAAGTTCGTAATTTAAATGCTCGTGGCTTTTTATTTTGCTCAGGTACTGTATTCTCTCTTTTAAGGTCATAGGGTTTTCCTCATGGAACACTTGCTGAGTATACATATTCATGATCAGCTTATTGATTTCGATTATCTTTCGAGCTTTTATTTCGGCAGTATCCGGCATCAATTCAAAAATACGAGCTTCCGATTCAGACGCCAAAACCATCGATTCCAATTTGTTCATGCTGAACTTTCTTGAAGTCGAGAAATCATTTCTGCGGTAATGAACGTAATAAGAATAAGGATTCACCACTATCTTTTCTGCCGAAAGGAAAAAGCGGTATGAAAAGTCAGCATCTTCACTGCCGAATCTCATGAATTCATTAAACCAAATATCTTTCTCTTTAATGGAAGAAAGACGGTACATGCCGTTCCAAACGTTCATCAACAAACCTTTTGATTTGATGGAAAAGTAATGGGTCATCTTTGAAGCTGTGTCATAAAAAGCGAGTTCTTTGAGAGGGGTCTCCTTCTCTCTTAAGACGTTACCGTTTGAATCAACATCAATCAATTTTCTTCCAAATTTTACCATATCGGCATCGTATTCTTTTGCCAAAGAATAGTTGTCAGCAATCAAGTTCGGCAAAAAGAAATCATCGTTGTCACAGAAAGCTACGTATTCGCCTTTTGCTGCTCGAAGCCCTGCGTTGCGGGCACCACAAATTCCTTTGTTTTCTTCCAAGTGGATGACGTGTATCCGACTGTCTTCCTCTTTCAGTTCATCACATATCCGACCGCTGGCATCTGTGGACTGATCATTGACCAAGATGATTTCAATGTCTTCCATCGTTTGGTTTCTGATTGAATCGACGGCTTGCTTTAAGAATTTTTCCCCATTATAGACAGGCATAACTACACTTACTTTAGTCATTTTACAAAACCTTCTCTTTAACTGAATTTTATAACGGCCTATTCTTGAACGAAGGCCGTTATTTTGTCGTACACTTTTTCAAGTGCGGTTCCTTTTTCGAAACTTCCTTGGAGCTGGTGATGCTTTTTGATTTTCGTCTCGTGCTCTTTTTGATCGAACTGAGCGATTTTCTCAGCAAGATCTTGATTTGTTCTGGCAATCTGGAACGGCCATTTTTCAGGCGGCGTAAAGAAAGAACGAGCTTTGTCATACTCTTCCAAGTCAGGTGCAAATACAAAGGCCGGCTTTTTGGTGATAGAAAAGTCCCACATCACCGAAGAGTAGTCAGTGATCAAAACATCAGCTGCCAGCATCAATTCTTGCATATCGTCATAAGCAGAAACATTGATGGCACCTTCGTATTGTATTTTTTCGTTCAAGTAGTAGTGCATTCGAGTGAATACCACCCATTGTCCCCCGAATCTTTTTTCCAACGACTGGACCAAATTGTCCATGTCCAGCCATTCGTATGAAGAGTCGTCTTCTTTTGTGCGATAGGTTGGAGCATACAACACAATTTTTGTTTCATTGTCCAAGCCATAAAAGTCTTTTACTTTCCGCTTAATTTCGTCTGATCCTTCAAATAGAATATCGTTTCTCGGCATCCCAATTTCGAAAAATTTCTCTTTGTCAACTAAGTGGTTTTTGGACTTTGTTTCTGTAAAAGCATTGCTGCTGGAAATGAAAAGATCCACTTCTTCAGAAATGATTTCCAATTTTTTGATTTGTTCCTTGCTTTGGTTGTAAGAAAGTCCGGTTTGTTTATACGCACCGCCCCCATGCCAGGTTTCGATGTACTTCTGTTTCTTTCTCAAAGGAACATATGTTGGTATGGAGGCATTCGAAATGATGACCTTGGACGTCAAAAAATGGTACAAAAAAGAGAGACCTTTGTTAGGTATCGTCTCCGTATTTTCAGTCGCTTTCAACTTTGGATTGTCCGGATTTTTCAATACCCAAACATGTTGGTACCCGTTATCCTGATTCAAGAGATATTTGTGGATGTACTTGGGGTTACATGTATAATCTCTGCCTGAATAGGCCATGTACAAAATTTTGTTCCTTTTGATTGGAAACACATAGAAGATTTTTAAGATAATTCGCAAAAACACAATGACTATATAATTCATTTTCTATCACTTAGTCCTTTTCTCAATCATTTTTTCAGTATGCTGTTAATGAATTCCGCATACCATTGACTGACTTTTTTTATGTCATAACCTGAATCTTCAATATCCTTCAAAGAAACAGTTTCTTGTCTATTGTCTCTTGAGGTTGTGCGTATGGCTTCAACCCAAACAGCATTTTCCTCATTTAAAGACACCGACGTCACCAAATCAGTAATGACAGCTTCATCCGGAACCGTGGTGGAGACTACACACGGCAGGCCGCTTGCTTGGGCTTCGACTACTGAAATTCCCAATCCTTCATATAAAGAAGGAAATAGAAAGACATCCATTGCTTGGAGCAAATCATATGTGTCGCTTCGTGCTCCCAGCATGATAACTTTGTTGGTCAATCCCAATTCAGCAACTCTTTGCTCGATAGATTCTTCCAATTCTCCATCACCGACCAGCACCAATCGGCTGTCAGGATGCTCTCGCTGCAATTGATTAAATATGTCGAGCAGACGGAAATGGTTTTTTGATTCATGGAGACGCCCTACATGCCCAACAACAAATTCATCCGTCAAATTCAAGCTCTGCCGTACATGCTCTCTCTTTTCGGGGTCAAAAATGAATTGTTTGGCATCAATGGCATTGTTCATGATATGGAAATTCGGCTGTGTGACAACTTGATCGCCAAACAACCATTCCCCTGCTGTATGCGAGCAGGCTAAAAAATAATCCGCTGTATGTCGGATTCGTTTTTGCATCAGATTTTTGACAGCTGCTGACAGTCCGCTTCCCGAAGAAATGCTGTGACTGTGTGATATGGTCCGCAAACCATACTCTTTAGCTATTTTCAAGTAGATACTGGCGGTGCTTCTCACATGCCCATGTATGATAGCATACTCTGGGTGCTCTTTAAATAACGTTTTCCACGCATCACGGTATTTAAAGTGGTTCTTCCCAGTATATTGAGGCACTCGAAAGATACGGGCACCCATGGATTCTGCCTCTTTTTCGAAGGCTCCTTTTTCTTCTGAATGGACCACAAAATCAAACATGATTTCAGAACGATCGATATGACGAAAAAGGTTCATTACTAACGCTTCTGCGCCGCCGTAATTAAAGTATCCCAGCACATGTAAGATGCGTATTGGTTTGTTCTCCACCATAATTTCTCCTTACTTTTCTCGGTTTAGAAGTGGAAGCGATCAGTCGTTTTTATTTCCTATCTTTTCAATTTCTTCTATATACATCTGTAATATCAACTCACGACTGAATTCTCTTTCCATCTTTTTCCTTCCAGCCAATCCCATTTCTCTCTTTTTTTCATAGGGCAGCTGTATGAATCTTTCTATCGCTTCGGTCAATGAGTCTACATTCTTCGCCTCAAATCCAATTCCTGATATGCCTTCATCAAAGGTTTCTCTGCAGCCCGGAACGTTTGAAGCTAATACTGGTCTTCCAGCCGAGGCAGATTCAAGCAGCACATTCGCCATCCCTTCATAATAAGACGGGAGGATTGTCGCATGCGATTCCCTGATATACGGTCTGACATCAGCTTGAGGACCTAAGTACTCGACCAGGCCTTCTGCTTCAGCTGCTCTTACCCGTTCAGTGTCTTCTTCTAAATGCCCTTCCCCGATTATTTTGAATACTACATCCGGGAATGTTTTCTTGACTCGCTTAATGGCTTCGATCAGATCGAATATGCCTTTATCTTTCATTATTCTTCCGATAAAGACAAATTGAAGCGGAGTTTCTTTTTCGGGATAGTCTGCAAAAGCATGCCTTTCCAGGCTGACTCCCGAACCAGGGGTCATTCTGATTGGAGAATTCACCATATCGAACTGTTTCATTTTTTCGAGTATAGCCGTATTTTGGACAAAGACAGTCGTTGCTTTCTTGGTTCCCGCTCGGTAGAGTGTGCTGGTTATTTTTTGCAAGATACCAGGATTTTCCATCGCTCCGCCCAAACCTGTCATCATAGGTATGTAGGGTACAGAAGTCATACGGGCAGCCAATCCGCCATAAATGTTTTGTTTTGTTGTATACGTCAAGATGACATCCGGTTTTTCATTCTTTATTATACGAATATTATCTCGCAGTAATTTCAAATCTGTCAATGGGTTGGTCGTCCTTCCCACAAGAGTGATGTCGACTAATTTAACACCCATTTTTTCAAAATATTTTATTTCTTCTCCGTAAGGCACCACAAGAGTGATATGATACCCCTCTCTTACAAATCCATCTATAACTTCTTTTCTTAAGTTAAAAGTATAGGCAGGATGATTAGAAAAAATAAGCACTTTTTTCATCTTGCTTCCTCCGAACATTCTATCTATTTTATCAAACCAAATCTATTCAATTATATAGCAAAATAACCAACAATGCAGTTCTATTAACAAACTTTTAAGAATTCACGTTCAGATGAACCATAATAGAGACACAAAAGGCCCTCCACTCCAGATGGGTCTGGAGTGGAGGGCCTTCAAGGCATTTACTAGTCTTCTACAAGAAAGGCAGTTGATCCCCAATTGTATTTATTTTTCAGATGTGATACATAAGAAGATGCCCGGCTATGGTTGTGGAAACCTTCTATATATATTCTGTAGTAATAGTTATTTTTCGAATCAAGTACTGGCTTGCTTCCCCAGCCATTTTGGTTGAAGTAGTCTGTTGCTCTGTTGACATGGTTAGGAGTATTAAACGTTCCTGTACGGACGTAATAATGCGGAGTCGAATCAGTTGATTCGAGAATGAAAGCAGACCAGCCCAACTCTTTCATATAATCTACGCCTGACTGTGCACTGCTTCTTCCATTAAAGAATCCTGTTCGAATTCTATACTTGCCGTCTGAACCGTGTACAATCGTAGCAGAATATCCGCTCAAGTTCTCGAATTGTTTAAGAGCTCTTTCTGCTTCTCTCAATGTGTTAAAGAACCCAGACCGTACGCGATGACGTTGAGTGCTGTTACCAGATGGAACCATTGAAGCGCTCCATCCTTTTTCTCTGCGCAATTGGTCAATGACACGCTGCGCCCCTGCTTCACCTAAAAAGTCTTTAGTTGACTGAATTCTTCTGTACGAATAAGGCGCTTTGTTTTCATCTCGTTCAATCCGATAAGAATACTGACCGTTTTCAGCTTTCAATCGATTCATTTGTATCGTAGTGAACTCTTTCCCTAAAAATGTTCCTGTACGAACATAGTAATGATTTCCGGTGTCATATTGAGTCAAATCATACTGGTTGATGATTCTTCTGATGGCAGCGTAGTAATTAGGATCGGTAGCATAGCCTTTTAACCCGTTGTTATTTAAAACATCCCAAACGGAATTTGTATTGCTTCTCCACGTACCAGCATAGTAGCGTCTATTCCAAGACAATCCATTCCGCAACAAGTTTGCGTAGTCTTGAAGCGAGGCATCATAAGACGGATAGTGTCTGAAGTTAGCCAATACGTTGACTCGTTGTCCGCCGTATACTTCCCACGTCCACATCAATACAGATTTTCCGTTGTGCGATCCTTTGATTCCGCTCAAATTGTGATACGGAGCACTTCCTAAGGAACTGCGGCCGTAATTACTTTCGTGAGCAGCCTGAGCAATCATAAGTGAAGGCCACAATCCTTCACGTCCTTCTTGATTAGCAACCTGAATAGCTCGAGGAGCGATTTCATCAATAAACTCTTGAGGTGTTGAGAACTGAGATGTAGCCCCACCTTTATAGAGGCGTGCTTTGTCACTCGGCGACAGCATCTCTTCGACTCCCCGTCTCGTTACAGCCAACCGTGTTCCTACAGGGACTACGTTGATATTTGTAACATGGGAATTCCATTCTTGTAACTGACGTACACTCAAGTTAAATGAAGACGCAATGAGACTGAAGGTGTCGCCGCGTTTAACTGTGTATGTACCATCACTGGCTGCTGTAAGTCTACGAGCACCGAATGTAGAAAACATTCTCATACGGGGAGCTGGGGCTTCTTCTGTTTCGCTCTGCTCGTCGCCGTGTAAAATCTCGTCCACACCGGATTCTCTTGGAAATGAGTGTTCACTTGATGGGCTTTCGTATTCTTTTATCTCATGATACTCTTCTTCAATCGGCTCTTCTGCGAGCTCTTCTTCCTCTGCCGCCTCTGTGTCTTTTTCTACATTCTCTTCTTCGGTAGCTTCTTCCTCAATCTCTTCTTCAACAATTTCTTCTGCAAGTTCTTCTTCGATAGTCTCTTCTTCGGACTCTTCTTGATCGCTTACAGTATTGTCTTCTTGTTCGACAGCACTGTCACTGACAGCTTCTTTTTCAGAATTATCCAGCTTTTCTTCAGCCTCAGTGTCGATAACTGTACTGTCCAGTTCATCAGTCACTTCTTCAGTTTCTTGGCCGCTTTCTTCTTTAGGTTCAGCATCTTCTTCAATGCTTGCTATGTATGAGTCAAAAAGGTCGGAAAGGTCCGCCTCAAGGGTATTTTCTTCAGTTTCGGTATGCGTCACTTTCAAGACTGTACCTTCGTTTGTTAAGTCTTCCAAGCTTAATTGGACATCCAGCTGGCTTCCAGATTCAAAAACTAAGCTTTCCTCAAATGACATTTCCAGAGAAACAGTATAGGCATTGTCAACTGTGCCGGATATGTGAACAGTCTCGCCATGAAATGTAAGTTTGATGTCACCAATACCGTCTATGTTGTTGTCTCCATCTGCTTTACTGATTAACTCAGCCAAAAAGAGACTTGTTTCTTCTTCCGAGGCCAACAAAACATTTTCATCAAGCGGCGCAGCAAGTACAGTTGGTGCTCCAGTGGTAAATAAAAGGGCACTGCTCATCAATACACTGACTAACTTCTTTCTTTTCATCTTTTCCTCCTAAAAAATCTATAAATTTACATACAAAAGGTATAGCATATGCTATACCTTTTGTATGTTTAAACTAGAATTCAATTAAAACTGAATGATTTTAACAGGAACATCATACCCATTTAATTGAATCCGTTGATTATTATACCAGTTTTTTGTTGTTTTATTAACCCTTGATAATAATATAACTTCATTTATATTAACCATTTTCGGGTCAATTTGGGCAAAATCTGTATAAATAGACACATTTTTGTCGAATTTGTTGATTAAATCTTTCCATTCGTTTTCTGTGACTTCATCATACAAAACAACTTTATGTTCTTCTTTTGGCATGTTGATATTTTTTAAGCCTTTTTCTATTTGCTTCTCTCTGTCGACCTCTCTTAGATGATTCAATCGTACCACTTTATCCGTCTCTTTACGGATGTAGTCGTATAACGGAGTGATCTTTTTGTCGAGTGCATTGATAAGCAAGGCCAAAAGTATGCCTACGATTCCGCCAACTGCAGCCGCTATCGCTGCGTAGAGCACAACATCTCGAACAATGACGCCTGCTGGAGCAGTTCCAGAGTCAGCATCAGTAGAATATTGATCAGAGTAATCAGGCATCAGAACTTCCGGCTCGTCTTCAACAAAGTAGACTGTTTTGTTTTCCAACACCGGAATTACGTCTTCTTCAATTGCGTTCATAACGATGCGTCCCAGTTCCAAACTTTCTTCCCTAGTCCCTCTTTGGAAGTGAAGTTCATACACACCTGAGTCTGCCAAATTCTCAATGTGTATGGAAAATTCTATTGCTGGAGTAAGTTTTTCTCCAAGCTCTGCTTCGACATATTCCAAGACAGTATCGTTTCTGAATACTTCTCTCATGAAGGTGGTGTTTGCTATTGGCTCATAGTTTTCATGTTCTGCGTAAATGGTCAGTTTGTATGCTCGAGGCAATAGATACTCTTGCATTGCTCTGATTTGAGGTTCTGAATAAACTTCCAGCGGCCACTCTGCCATTTCTGCAAAACGTTCTTCACTAAGCGCAGGACTTCTCATCTCTATTGGAGAAGCAGTTTGTTCTTCTGAAGTGTCTGCAGTCATGTGAGCGTAAATTACATACCCTCCAATTGCCAATGCCAATAAGATCATGGAGCCAAGAATAATTTTTAAATTATCCTTTAGAAAATAGTAAAAATCTCTGATCGTCAATTCATCTTTCATATCAATATCCCCTGCCTAATCATATACTTTAATGTGTTCTGGCATTTTTTTATTCAGCAGCTCTTCTTCTTCAACGCCTTGAGAAGATACTTTGTCAAACAATACTTTTATCGTCTGCAAAAGAATCTTCACATCCAAAAGCAAACTGTATTTCTTTATATACACCAAATCAAAATTCAATTTCCGGTTAAAGTTCGTCGTGTACTTCCCGTATACTTGAGCATAGCCTGTAATCCCTGCTCTTACATTGTGTCTCAAATCATAATACGGATTCTCTTTTTTAAATTGTTCAACGAAGAAAGGACGCTCAGGTCTTGGGCCGACTAATGACATCGTTCCATTCAATACGTTGAACAATTGGGGAAGTTCGTCAATTCTTAGTGAACGTAAATATTTTCCTACGAATGTCACCCGCATATCGTTTGCGGAAGCTAATACAGGTCCCGACTCTTTTTCAGCTGTCGCAGACATTGTACGGAATTTATAAATGTTGAATTCCTTTTGGTCTTTTGTCACTCTCACTTGCTTATAAATGACCGGTCCGGCAGAGGTAGCTTTAACCAACACTGCTGCGATCAACATGAGAGGAGAAGTCAGCACAATCATTGCAAGCGACACGATAATGTCGATGCTTCGTTTAATGACATCGAACTCAGGAGAGATACGGAAGTTAGACAACTCGATTACGCTCTCGTCTTCAATGTTCATAATATTGGGATTGACCATCAACAAATGTTCGAAACTAGTGTCAACAAATATTTTCTTATTGTTCCGAACAATCAATTCGTAAATCTTTATTCTCTCCGCATAATCCATGTCGCTCGTAAGGTACACAATATCCACGTCAGACAAGTTATTTTTTATGTGTGTGTAGTAATTTCCAGTAACCGCACAAGTCACTTTATGTCTTTTGTTTTTCGCATTCTCAAAATTGTAAATGCTCTCAGCCAAGTTTTCTTCTTTACCGACAACCATCACTCTTTTTGTTCCTGCGATTCTTTCATACAGTTTGAACACTGCAATCCGCCATAGGAACAAAGCGAATGAACTGACCACAAAACTTATTGCAATAATGGATCTAGGAAAAGTGAACCACCTTCCGAAAAACGTCATCGCCATAATCATGATTGACAGCACCACTTGAATGATGACGGTCAAAATCAATATATCCATTATTGACTTGTTGTAAAGAACATATACTCCAAATAGAACATTCAGCACAACAAATGCTGTGATGATATAGATAAACGCGTTCTCATAAGCCACGTAGTTAAATGACGGAATCTCTTGTCCATATCTCATATAAAAGGACAGTAAAATTGAAATATGGTAAATAAATATTTCAACAATTCCAATCAGTATTTTTTTCGTTTTGTCGAAACCTTCTTTAGTCTTCACGATTGTCTTTCCTTTCTTATACAGTCCAATGGATTTTTGTATGTGTCTGCCGCATAAATCAATACGAGTAAAATCAAAAACCAGAAGCCCGATGACAAATACCCGCCTTTAGCAAAATTCATCAGCCCAAAGACAATTCCCAATGGAGGGTTCACCACTATAAGATAAGCAATTCCCAGTATATAACATATAAAATAAATCAGACCTAATTCCGTAAAAACATAGGCGTAAATATTCCAAAGCATTCCCGGTGTCTGCATGAATCCCAAACCCATTAAATAATTTTCTTTGTTGATATACCTCCAGCTGATTACCAGCCGCTCATATCCAGAAGACTCAGTCCCAGAAATCAGTTCAAGTGTTCGTTGAATCAATGTGATGTAAATAAAATCCCAGGACAGAAAAAGAACTAATAAAACACCCAATATGATGAGTATTGTTTTTTTGTTCCACTTTACCTTTTCTTTTGAGATCTTAAGAGACTTAATTGCCCATAACAGAACAGTAGCCAGCATAATAAATACCGCACTGTAGGATAAAGTGAATAAGATAGAAACAATCAAAACAGCCACGACGGCGTAGTTAGGTTTGTACTGAGTTTTATTCAGTACATTCACCATCAATACGGCGTTCAGATAATAACCTAGATGGGCCGGTTCCTCGAAGATACTCTTCATTCTGACAATGGGGATGTCTCTCCGATACAAATGCCCATCCAATCTTGTGAACTGTAACAACTGCTCATAAGGAAGGGTTAAGCCCAAGTGCATATCTGCGTAAACGGCAAAGGCAATGTACACTCCCAATACGCAAACAACTAATGCCGCTGCGTTGTTCCATCGAATAAACGTACTTTCCAAGCGCTGTACTTTAATAAAATTATAGATGCCAGCAACAACCAAAACATAAAAACTCAACTTTATAATCGCGATAAGCGCTGTTCTTGAATCGAACTCCTGATTGACAAGAAAGTGATACAAGGAGTGTGCGCTGATCATCCCTATCGGAACCGCCACACATTTCCACTGAGCAATTGGTATTTTGTACTTTCCAAAAACCAACAGGATTCCCATTATCATCCCAAGTGCCAGTTCTGTAAACGTAAACGCCCCATAGACCCAATCACTAAGCATGAAAGAAAAGCTGATTAAAAAAAGGAGAATATGATTCAGCAGAGGCTGTTTTTTAGTGAATTGTGCATCCCAATTTGCCATCAGAGTTGTTCCCATACTGTACTACTCCTTGTACTATACAATTTCATCTAGTTTTTCGCTTCTTTCAAAATACGTTTGGATTTCTTTTATAATTTTCTGACTGGCTTTTCCGTCACCATAAGGATTGAGTGCTTTGGCCATTTTTTCATATGCTTTCAGATTGTACAGCAGCTCTTCCACTTCTTTTATGACACTGTTTTTTTCTGTGCCGATCACTTTCAATGTCCCGGCTTCAAGCCCTTCCGGCCGCTCCGTTTTGTCACGAAGAACCAACACAGGCACATCCAATGCAGGTGCTTCTTCCTGCAGCCCTCCTGAATCGGTCAGTATTACCCAAGATTGATCGACTATTTGGTGAAACACATCGACTCCCAACGGTTCAACCAAATGGATTCTTTCGTGTTGTCCCAGCATCTCATTTGCCAACAATTGGATTTTAGGATTCAAATGCACTGGCATCAAAATTTCGATTTCAGGATGTTCATCGGCTATATGTATTACAGCCTCAAACACATTTTTCATTGGTTGCCCATGATTTTCTCTCCGATGCATCGTTAAAAGGATCCATTTTTGATCAGCTTTCGCTTTCATCAGGTCCAATATGTTGTGATTCGATTTAGTGTTACTTGTATAGTGGATTGCATCGATGACGGTATTGCCGGTTACCATTATCCGGCTTCTGCTTTTTCCTTCATTCAGCAAATTTTGTTTAGCTGCTTCAGTCGGAGCGAAATACAAATCCGTGATCGTATCAATCAGCTGCCTATTCGCTTCTTCCGGAAATGGGAAATATGGATCGTAAGTGCGCAGTCCTGCTTCCACGTGCCCAATGGAAATTTTATGGTAATAAGCAGCCAAGGCGGCTGCAAAACTGGTGGTTGTGTCACCATGAACCAAGACCATATCCGGCCGCTCTTCTAAGTAAATCTTATCGATTCCTCTTAATACATCCGTTGTGATGTCAGCCAACGTTTGGTTTTGCTTCATCACATTTAAGTCGTAGTCAGGCTTAATATTAAAAACGTCCAACACCTGGTCCAGCATTTCTCGATGCTGAGCAGTCACGATGACAATTGTTTGAAAGAAGTCTGCTTGTTTCTTCAACTCACGAACCACTGGAGCCATTTTAATCGCTTCTGGCCGAGTGCCAAAAACAACTGCGACTTTCTTTTTTTTCATCTTGCTTCTTCTCCGTTCTTATGTGAACATGATTTCACTTTTTCTATCGTACTCGTTTTTGCCTCAAGCAACATTCTATCATAAAAAGAACCGTTAACGATAGAGAACACAGCCTTTTCATGATCTCCTGTAAAATAACGTTTGGATTTCATTTTCATCGGTTTGCCCTCTCTATCGACTGCTTCATGGATGCCAGTCTTAAAAAAAGTTTGTCTTTCATAGAGATTGAACTGAGGCCGCTTATTTTCTTTTCTTGTTCCGGGGACAATTCATTTCGGATCAACCCGCTATAAATAGACAGAAGCTGCCTTTTTAGGAACCTCTTTTGTTTTGTCGTTAAGTTCAGATTCTGAATGTCGTTCTCCAGCGTACAGAAAACCACCAGATAGGAGTCAAAAGATCTTTTTTGATGTTCTTCACTTTGCTTTGTCATGGTAGAACCATCTCTGTATCTTCTGTGATAAAAAGCCTCATTCAGATAAGTCATTTTCTCCACAACAGAAAAGAGCCGCGCAGTGAAATACTCGTCTTCATGCAGGACCCCTTCCAAGAAGAATAAACCATGTGTATCGATCACTTCTTTTTTAATCAAATACAGACACGGAGAAGCAGAAAAACTTTTGCGATTTTTATGCAGCAGTTCATCGCCTGCGTATACTTTTTGGTGGACCAATTGATGCGAAAAGTCATAACGTCCTTCTTGCTGTATTGTTTCAAAAGAGTTTTCATAAAAAACAGTACCATTGAACCGAACCAAGTCTGCATCGGTTTTTGACATTTGCTTCACCAGTTTTTCTATTGCATCTTTTTCCAGCCAATCATCAGAATCCATGAAATAAAGGTATTTCCCTTTTGCGATCTTCATCCCTTGGTTTCGTCGTGCACCTTGTCCTTTGTTCTCCTTATTTTCAAACAATAAAATAGTGTCCTCGTAAGAACGAAGAAGTTTGACAGTCTGGTCCGTCGATCCATCATCCAAAACGATGACTTCAATGGGAGAATATGTTTGAGCAAGCAGCGAATCCACACATTCTTCTATATAGTTTTCCACATTATATGCCGGCACAATAATACTTACTAACGGGTTTGCCATTGGATACTCCTTCCTGCAGCACTCTCTATCTTTTTACTCGTTGTATTTCCATTTTGATGCGCTTCACCTCTCCGGTTAAAAGCAACCCCGCAATCCAAACGATAACAAAGACTATTCCTTTAATAAACAAACGGATGAAAATGCTGAAAGGCAGCTGAGGCAGTACAAGAAACACACCCGCTTGCATCAAAGTCAGCAAGAAAGGTTTTTTCAACACTTTCAAAAAGGTCAACAGCGAGTCTTTAAACATGATTTTCATGAGTAATATGTTCGCTTGAACAAAATTCATGCTGAACGCGATGACCAAAAAGCAAGCCACCGTTTCGATTCTTCCTAACAGCACCCCAGTCACAATTCCAGCCACGTTCAAGACAGTAGAAAGAATTCCTGATAATAAAAGTAAATCTGTCCGATTTCCGGATTGGAAGATTCCCCCAGTACTGGACAAAATCATTTGGATCCACACAGAAAGCGCGAGTATTTGAAACACAGGAACACTGCTCCCCCACTGTCCGCCGAACAGAAACATGATCACTTCTTCAGCCGTAAAAAACAGAAATATTGAAAGTGGCATGCCGAGCGTGGCCAGCATATTGGAAATACGTAAGTATACTTGCTTGATTCGTTCTTTTTCGTCTTCATAATCCGATAGAATCGGGTGAATCACTGACGTCACCAAGCTTGTCAAGACTTGGTTGGGGTACAGAGACACTTGGTATGCCTTATCGTAATAAGCCAAAGAGCTTGCTGAAAAATACCGGCCAATCAACAAGCTGTCCAAGTTTCTAGAAAAATAATTGATGAAGTTGAACAAAAATTGGTTGCGGGAAAAAGTATAGATTTTTTTGAGCGGTGCCCATTCAAATTGGAAACGGAACTTGGTGTCTGTTTTTAAGTAAAACACTAAAAACAACGTGGCCGCTTTTACTGTGTTCCCTAGAATAATTGAATAGTAACTGAATCCTAAAAAGCCGAGAGTGATCGAGACGATTCCCGATATCACAGCTCCCATCACGGTTGTCATGTTGACAAGCCGGAAATTTTTTTCTCTCAATAATAAAGATTGGGGGACAACAAGAATCCCATAAAAAAACACTGCTATGGCAAGTATCATACTTATAGGGATAAAAACTGTGTTCCCATAGAATAAGCTCATCGGATAACCCAAAAAGACAAACAAAACACTTAATCCTAAAGCGATATATATGCTGAAGGAAAAGATCGAATTCACTTCTTTTTGGGTCAGTTCTTTGTTTTGGATGATTGCAGGTCCTATGCCAAAATCAGCTAATAATTGAAAGAATACTAAAAAGATATTAACTGCTGACACAATACCAAATTCACTGGGGGTTAATATTCTCGAAAGGATCGCCTGCACCAAAAGCTGCACGGCCACGATAGAATATTTTCCGATTGCCGTGTAGAAGATCCCCTTTTTAAATTGCTCTATCATTTCATAGCCGCTCCTTGATTAATCTGTTGGTTCATTTCTTTCGAACTGACTGACGAATTTTTTTGAACAGAAAAGTATAATTGTCAGCAATCCCATTGCGACTTTTCATCAACATCAGCGCTGCGTTAAATTTTTTCCGCTTGAAGGCTTGCATCAACAAAAATCGGAATGGATGAGCTTCTTTTTTGCTGCTCACGCCTTTAGTTATACCGACTTCATTCCATATGCTTTGAAGTCTTTCTATTTTTTCTGATCGAGTAAGCGGACAATCTCGATGAGCAAGATTGGCTGTTTCCAAATAGATCACATGAAAATATTCCTCTGTGATCAAATCCTTAAATTGCTCTGCTTTGTTCCAACTTACCAAAAGGTGTTCAAACGTTTTTGCGATTTCATATTCCATTTCCATGCGATCCGCACGGTACCGGTTCACTGCCGAACCCTCATGGGTCATGTAATGGTAGTATACTTTGCGGTTAAAGAAGACACGTCCCATCTCTTTATAAACACTCAAGTTAAATAACGCATCTTGCCCCAGCCGTTGATTGGTGAAACGAATTTGCTGCTCAATAAGATACGCTTTCCGGTACACCTTGTTCCATAAAGCGTAGGGCGAAAAGAGATAAAAGTTTTGAAAGTGTGCACGGAACTCTTCTTGTGTCTTCAACCTTGGCATGTTCGGCAAGTAATGGTCTTGGTGAACCTTTCCCGACTGATCCATCAGTTCATTCACATAACCAAACACCACCAAGTCCGCTTGGTCTTTTTTCATGATGGCCAGATTGTCTTCAATCAAATCCGCATCAAAGTAATCATCTGGATCGGCAAAGTAAATATATTCTCCGCGCGCTTTTACGAGCCCCGCATTGCGGGCAGGACCGGATCCTTGGTTTTCTTGGTGGATCACATGAATCCGCTCATCTTTTTCTTTGTATGCCTCACAAATGTTTCCAGATTCATCCGTCGATCCGTCATTGACGAGAATGAGCTCCCATTCGGACGACGTCTGTTGCAGAGCACTCTCAATGGCTCTCGGCAAGTGTCTTTCCACATTGTAAACAGGCATGATAATGGACACAATTTCCATACAATAATTCCCTTCTTCGCTTAATCTTAGCCATTATATCACAGCGATAAAGTGGTTGGGCTTGAAGCCGGCAATTTCTCATAAAATTCGACGTCTCTTCATAAGACAGACACAACAAAAACCAAGGCTTAACAAGCCTTGGTTGACTGGTGGTTAAAATTCTTTTTCGCCATCGTGTGCCACAAGGGACGCGGCGTTGATTTCTTTGTGATTCGTCAAGGCTTCCATCAATTCCGCTTCTTGCTTAGTCCGAATTTCCAAAATCATGTCCAACCCGTTTCTTGAAAAGTTACGGGATTTGATTTCCACGTTTTTAGCGAACTGATTAATATCAGCTATGATTTCTTTTTCTTTCTTTGGTTCTGTGATATTCAAGACCAATAAGTACGGCGCTTTTCCAAGAGGCATCAAATCCAACAGAATCAAGAAGACAGTGACGAAAATGGAAGATAAGATCGCTACTTCATAAAGACCTGTTCCTGCTATGATTCCTGTATGGACGGACCAAAACAGGTAAACCATATCCAGCGGGTCTTTGATCGCGGTCCGGAAACGGATAATGGCCAATGCTCCGATTGTTCCTAAGCTGACAACCAAACTCGTTTGAAGCGCCATAATAATGGTCGAGATAAAAAATGGAATGAGCGCCAATGAAATATTGAAATGCTTTGAGTAAAAACTTCTTTTTGAGACGTAACGATAAACGAAGAATTCATAAAACGATAGAATTGCAACTACCGTCAACATCGTGATTGTTCGGGTCGTTGAGATTTCTGTGTTGTTGAGCCCGTTATTAATGCCATCTAAAATTCCTGATAATGTATTCATTATATGCCTCCATGCTTTTGGGAAGTAACTCTTCCCATGTAATACTTAGAAAATGTTGCCTGTTCCAACGAATCCAATTGAACTACCTGCTTGATGTAATCAGGTAAGAGCTCGTCGTATTTCACTTCCAATAAGTGTTGCCCTGCGTGCAAAACGGGGATTCTCGTGTAGTCTCCATCTAAAAATCGATTCAACTCTTTCGAACAAGAAATCTGTCGATCCATCGTAACCCGGACATTTCCTGGAAAATCAATGAACGCTGTACGTTCATAATGAATGATGACCTTAGGTGCGAACCGCTTCATCATGATTTGCAAACAAAATTCTTTCAAGAGCGGATCTTCCGCTTCCCAGTAAAGAGCTGCCACATCCCCCGAGTACAATTGGTCGTATTGATTTCGGTTGATAGTACAGCTTGTTTTGTGGGTCATACTGTTTTCTTTTTCTTTCTTTTCCAACAAAAGGAAATCGGGTTGACTTCCGTAATACCGAATCCGGTATTTCTTCCGCCGGCCGATACTGATTTCATTGTGGTTCAAGCAGTTGTCATCATAATCGTCAAAATACAAACTCCTTACTACGTAATTGCCATACTCTTCATCTGTGTATGGATCAAGCTGGACCAAAGGAGTAAGGCGACTTTGAACGATGTCCAAATCAAAATCCGTACAGAAATATTTCATCTCGTTCCGGTATTTTTTATCTGTTTCTGTCATGCAGCGCCCCTCCTTGGACTGTTTCATAAATGAAGCGATCCATATGAACCAATCGATTTTCAACGTATTGTTTCAATGCGGACGCATCTTCCGCATACGCCGCTCCCGGCCAACGCGCATGGTTGCGGGCAGCCGCTCCGGAGCCATAGATGTCATGTTCGTATTGTTCGAGTCGATGTAACAAATGTTCTTCCGACCAAACCGTTTCTCTGAGTTCTTTATACCTTTGGATAACTTCTTCAGAGATATCTGTCATTCCCAGTTCTAGTGCACGTGTAATAAGCGACGGACGAAGCACTAAGTTTTCGCCTGCGTGTCCCCGTACTTGTACATTCAATGCATGTTCTTGAGTCCATCTATTTCCCCAAGTCAAATCGAGATCCCAAGGAGATTCTAACATCAAGTGCTGACCTTCTTCCCAATACGCCATATAATTACGGTTCTTTGTGTCATTGTCATGCGCTTGCGTGAGGGTGTAGAAGAGGAAATAATCAATTTGATTGGGTAATTCCGCCTTTGTCTGCATGTAGTCACGAAGCGGTTCTTCTCCCGCTGCCATCGCGTCTAGATGTTGCATCAAGGGCTCCCATTGCCTGTAGTCATTCAATGGCTCATCTGGATAACGCAGTTCCACGCTTCCTGCAATCAAGCTGTTACCGGATTGTTTGAACGTCTCTTCTTGAGGTGCTACGTTTGAAAAGATTCGGTAATAAAAATCACTTTCCAACGAATTCCCTTTGTCCTTATCCAAATCCAACTGCTTCTCGTCTATGGGGAACATTAATGTATAGGCCCCCCAATAGCGATCTCCGATAAAGACTTCCACAAACTTTCCTTCTGTTCCGTTGTCTACGTCCAGGGAATTGTTTTGTGCGGAAGTTTCGTACCATAGATTGGTGGAGAATGTGTCGCGGATTTTTTCCGGGTCGCTGTACGGCGCATACAGTATCCAATCGTCGTCTTCACGCATTCCTAACAATGACAAATGTTGGTTGCTTTCTTCTCCACTGATGGAAAGATCACGTAAGTTCAACCGCATTTGTTTCTGTGGATACCTCAGACTGGATGCTCCTCTCAGCCGAACGTATGTATAACTTTTGACAAGCCGTTCCTTTTTAGCGACTCCCTCCCGGTTGTCATAGAGTTCGAACTTGGCCCAAGCGTCTTCTATGCCGATTGGGTTGTTCTCATCACCTGGCGGATCCTCCAATTCAATCTTAACTATCGGAAGGGTTGTGAAGCCGATTTGGTATTCCTTGTATTGCTCGTCATTGTAAACAAGCAACTGAAACGTCTTACCTTCTGATAACTTTTGAGGCGTCATATCTTCTTCCAACAGCGCGACTTCATAATCGGTCGCATACGTTGAATGAGTTTTCAATTTCAAGTCAAACGTTTCTTTCTCCAATAATTTCCTTGTACTCCTCAGACTGTACCGCAGCATCTTCTATCGCCATCGTGCTCCTGAAATCGAGTTTGGCCACGATGTAGAAACCGGTTAACAAGCTCGACAGAAACAAAGCTACTTTGATTCGTTGTTCTCGTTTCACGCACTCACCCTTTACCTTAATATTACATTTTTTTACATTCCTTTTCATTCTCCGAAATCCAATTACTTTATTCAATCAAATTTTGAAAACGTTCACCAACTTTTCGAAAACGGTTTAGTTTACAAGAGACTTTTGAATAAGGCACATTCCCTTTTTATCTCCTTGCTTTTGGGTTAAAATGAATGTGATTGTAAGCACTGCATATTTATATAAATGGAGGATGAACATATGGCGATTCTAGTCACAGGTGGTGCCGGATATATCGGCAGCCACACAGTTATTGAATTGTTGAACGAAGGGTATGAAGTCATCGTGGTGGATGATTTCTCCAACAGCAAACCCGAAGTATTGGAACGCATCCGTTCGATCACAGGAAAAGAGTTTGCGTTTTATCAGGTGAACCTGTTGGACAAAGAAGCGTTGGAAGTCGTCTTCCGTGGTTCTGACATCGATGCGGTGATTCACTTTGCCGGATTCAAAGCGGTCGGAGAATCGGTGGAACAACCGTTGAAGTACTACCACAACAACATCACCGGTACACTTATGTTGATGGAATTGATGCAGGAATACAACGTGAAGAAAATGGTCTTCAGTTCTTCGGCGACGGTTTACGGCATGAACAACGAAGCGCCGTTCACCGAAGACATGCCGTTGAGCACGACCAACCCGTATGGAACGACCAAATTGTTTATCGAGAAAATTTTGCAGGACCAGCAAGTGGCCGATCCGGAATGGAGCACCGCACTCTTGCGTTACTTCAACCCAATCGGCGCGCATCCAAGTGGACGTATCGGCGAAGACCCGAACGACATTCCGAACAACTTGATGCCGTATATCACGCAGGTTGCAGTCGGCAAGCGCGAGAAATTGAGTGTGTTCGGCGACGACTACGATACACCGGACGGAACGGGTGTCCGCGACTACATTCATGTGGTTGACTTAGCCAAAGGACACATCAAAGCGTTGGAGAAAGTGTTGGACTCCACCGGCATCGAAGCCTACAACTTAGGAACCGGTCACGGGTACAGTGTGTTGGACGTGGTCAAAGCGTTCGAAAAAGCAAGCGGACAGGCAGTTCCGTATGAAATTGCGGACCGACGTGCAGGGGACATCGGCACAAGCTACGCGGATGCCTCCAAAGCGGAACGCGAACTCGGTTGGAAAGCGGAACTCGGCATCGAAGACATGTGCCGGGATTCCTGGAACTGGCAGAAGAACAACCCGAATGGATATGAAACAGAATAAGTTGAATACGAAAGCGGCGCCTCGACCTGGAGGTGCCGCTTTTTTCGCGTTTCTTTGACAAAGATTTATTTATTTGTGATTCTTTGTCGATGAGCGAGCGTCTATTCGACAAAGGTGTCTGATCGTTTGAGTTCTTTGTGAATGAGGGAGGTTCTATTCCACAAAGAAATTCTCTTTCTCTTCTTCTTTGTCGATTAGAACTCGTTTTTCGTACCGTGTCCAACGTTTGGTGCCAATCTTCCTATTATTTTTCTCCAATGCGTACGCAAGTTGGCGATCAGATGGTTCGTGTCCGCACCATTCGCGGATGATTGAAACGGTTTTGAGACCTTCTGGGAAGAGAACTTCGTAGTCCTCAATCTGGCGTTGGATTCCTTTGATGGTGACCTCTTCCCACCCACACCGCGTGCATCGGCACGTTTGTTGGTTTTTCTTTGTCACGATTGCCCCTCACTGCGCACAGAAGATTCCTTTTTCCAAACTTTCAAACGTGTATTTGGGGATGTTTTCATGTGGGGTCTCCGGCAGCGTTGTTTCAAACAACCGTTTCATCACCTTTTCCTGATAGTTGGTCAGCCGCTCGTGCATCTTGTCCAATTCTCTCAAATGATTCGGCAGCACGGTCGGCAGAAGCAAATCCGGTCGGGGTGCCGCGCCATACAGAGTGAATTCCGGATGAACGAACGCCACATAGGCTTGAAAACTCATCTGGATGTTCATCTCCCTCATCAATTGACGGAAACGAGTTTGGTGCTTCTCCAACTGTAGAAACGGATTCAATATTTCATTCCCCGAACGGATCCGGTAAACAAGATTTTCTCTGCATTCGTATTCTCACTCATAGTTTTTCACTTCATATAAGCGAATCCCTGCCGGTGTCATCATGACGACATCCAGTTGGAACTTCACTCCGTTTGCCTTTAATAACAAGTCATGTGCAATTATGAGTTCGCTGGATAAATCACGGATCATAGAAGAAAAGTTACACTCCCCTTCATGCCCGCTTTCCAAATTGAAGTGGTACCGCTGTGCTTCTTGCGGGAGCGCCATCCGTTTTTTCAACGCCCGCATGATCCTTAAGTTGAGTGACGGGGTGACTTCGTTTAATTTTTTCATCGCTATCCCTCCTCTATTTAACTACGCAAAAAGAGGAGATTTTCACTTTTTCGTGTGTCTAATGGACAAAGATTCTTGATTGTTTGGTTTCTTTGTTGAAGAGAACCTCCCTATACGACAAAGAAAACTTTTTTTCATTTTTCTTTGTTGATAAGCCTCACTCTATTTGACAAAGAAAATATTTTTTTGAATTTATTGTTGAATACAAAAAAGCTACGCGGCCTGAACCGCGTAGCTTTCCTTTTATTTACTTGAATTGTAAAATTAAGCTAGAAAAATAGAAAACCATTTGTGATACACTCTCACTAAGTTCCAACCACGAAAATTAGAGGAGTGACCACAAATGGCCTACACACATCTTACCATGAAAGAACTTAGCTGGATAGAAACTTATTTTGATACTGGATTAAAACCTTATAAGATTGCTCGGAAAATCGGTCGATCAAATCAACCGGTCTATAATGTCGTTTCCTTCCTAAAGGAAGGCGGTTCAATTATAGAATACTTTGATCAGTATAAACAGAATAAATCAAAGTGTGGCGCTAAGAAAAAGACCTTTACAAGAAAACAAACCCAATACA
>NZ_AUCD01000010.1 GCF_000429585.1 Atopococcus tabaci DSM 17538 | reverse complement strand
CTTGAGGAAGTTGAATAGGTTTACGTCCACATTTTTGTTTGTTTTCTTTGTATTCTAGATAAATATCGATCGCTGTTTTACCCGTTTTCAACTTCCTGATTACTCTGTAGACTGCTTCATGACCTCGCTTAAGCTTTTTAGCAATCTCGCGACCACTGAGATTAATGGCAAAGTATTCTTCTATGAATATGAGTTCTGTTTTGGTAAGATGGGTGTACGACATGTATGGTGCACTCTCCTTAGCTTTGGTAGGTTAATTTGAGTGTATCATAACATGTCTTTTTTCTGTCTCGCTTAATTATACAATCCACGAATTTAAAAAGATTGATAAATGCATTTGTAGTAAATATAAAACCACAAAGCGGATCTGCATCATATTCCTTGACTGTGTCTGGATTAGCGCAAATCCAATCTAGCTGGCTTTCATATCCCTTGCTATATTGACCGACTGATAAAGAATTTAAAAATTTATTGGGCTTATATTTGCCATAAAAAACACTGCTTATTTTTGCTAAAAATACTGCAAATCCCGCTAATTTATTCTCAGTTGGTGGCCCACATAAAACTATTTTATCAAGCTCGTAATCGTATTTCTTTAAATAATTTCTAGAAACAAGAGTGCCCATGCTATGACTAAATATTGAAATACTTAACGAAGGATATCTTTCTTTTAAGTATTCTGTCACTTGATAAGCATCGTCAACAATAACAGAGCTGTCCTCTGTATAAAAATATCCTAAGTGAGATGAGTCTTTAACGCTAGCTCCGTGACCTCTATGGTCATGAATCGCACAGACATAACCGTTTTGAGCTAAGTAATTCATAAAATCGTAGTATCTTTCTTTATGTTCTGACATTCCATGAACTAACTGAACAATTCCAATAGGATTAGAGCTTGGCTCTATAATAGCAAGTTCGAGCTCCAGTCCATCTCGCTTAGATTTAATTTTTTTAGTAATCATAATTTCACCTACTATCTAATTACAATATAATTATTAATACACTTCGTTTACGCTCGTGACATCAATACTACACTCTCCACATGCGTGGTTTGAGGAAACATGTCGACGGGTTGGGCTTTGTGGACGGTGTAGCCCCCTTCTGACAGCAAGGCCAGGTCGCGGGCCAAGGTGGATGGATTGCAGCTGACATAGACCATCCGTTTCGGCTGCATCATCAATACGGCATCGATGAACTGGCTATCCAACCCTTTGCGCGGCGGGTCCACAACCAGGACATCGGCTGTTTTGCCGTCTTTCGCCCATTGAACCATGATGTCTTCTGCTGCACCGACCTCAAACGATACGTTGTTCACTTGATTGAGTTCGGCATTCCGTTTGGCATTGTCAATAGCCGGCGCCACGATTTCAATTCCGTGGACGTGTTTGGCTTTTTGTGCCAAGGCAAGCGTAATCGTTCCAATACCACAGTACGCGTCGATGACGGTCTCTTCGCCGGTCAACTCCGCATAGTCCAAGGCCGTTTGGTAGAGTTTCTCCGTTTGTGTGGGATTGATCTGGTAGAACGATTGATGGGAAATTTCAAACGTGAATCCCAACAGCTGGTCACGGTATTTGTCTTCCCCATACAGCACGACGGATTGTCTACCGAGGATGACGTTGGTGCGTTTCGAATTGATGTTTTGAACGATACTTACCGTTTCCGGCAAAGCCTCTTTGATTTCCTCCACAATGGCGTCTTTTCCTGGAATCCCTTCTTTCCGTGTGACTAGGACAATCATCAATTCTCCGGTGTAATACCCGCGCCGGACCACAATATGGCGGATCAGTCCGGTGTGTTCGATTTCGTTGTATGCTGGGATATGGTGGCGGCGCAAAATGTCGCGCACAACGACAATCGCTTCGTCGATTTTCGGGTCTTGAATCAAAAAGTCTTCAAGCGGGACAAGGTCATGGCTTCGTTTACGGAAAAAACCGGTCGTGAGTTTGCCATCTACTTCTTGGACCGGCACCTGAGCTTTGTTTCGGTAACCGTATGGGTGATCCATCCCGATCGTGTCAAACACCGGCACATCCGGAAGTTTGGCAATGCGCTGAAGGACATTTTTCACCTGGTTTTGTTTGAAGGCCAGCTGCGCTTCATACGTCATATGCTGAAGCGGCATCGTTCCAGTATGGGTGTAGGCTTTGTCAGTAATTTTCACTCGGTGCGGGCTCGTTTCTTTGACTTCCAACAAGCGACCAAATCCGAAAGACTTTCCGGTTTTGATGACTTTGAATTCAATGGTTTCTCCGGGAAGCGCTCCTTCGATGAACAATGGGTAGTTGTTGACTTTGGCTACACCCAGTCCTTCGTGCGTCAAGTCCTCCACTTCCGCGGTATAGACTTCATTTTTATTTACTGGATAAGTGCGTTTTTGTTTCGCAGACATCTGCATTCCTCAATTCTATTTGGTTTCTCTGTTTATTGTACCCCATCCTGTGCGGTGAGACCAAATTCTCAGCGGTTTTGATGGCAACTCGTTGCTTTTTTCAGTCTCAGTTGGAATCAATTTGCGTTTTGTTGGCAACTGAATGGCTTTTTTCTTTTGAGTTGCCTCCATTCAGCTTTTTGACGCCAACTCAAGGACATTCCTATCCCGAGTTGACCTCAATAAACATTTTGGCCTTAACTCAATTATTTTCCCACCTCGAGTTGCCGCCATTCCCACGTTTCTTCCCTCAAAAAAAGAAGACCGTCCTCTAAAGGTTCGTGTCTTCTTTTTCGTCTTATTCTTCGTTGTTTGTATTTTGCTGATTTTTTTCCAGCTCTTCCACCTGACGGATAAACGCTTCTTCGCGTTCTTCCGCATCGTCATCGCGCGGATCGATATTGGCTGCCATATTATCTGTGTTGGCTATCATGTCGATGTGCTGTTGGAGATTGATGAATTCCGCAGGCGCATCGCCTCCGTATTCGCCGTCGATGTTGATCATCATTTTCGAACCGTCCATCGTCTGCGCTTTGATGGCGCTGGTTTTGGTGTAAATGATATTTGGACTGTTGACGTGCTTTCCATTGTTCATCAACAAGGTAATCAGCCGCAGCAGTTCGGCAAAGTTGGTTGGTTTTACGATAATCAAGGTAAACTTGCCATCGCCCGGCATCTTGTCCGGCGCAATTTTTTCGAATCCTCCCACTGAATTGGTGAGTGCCACAAAGAACATGGACGCTTTGCCTTCGTAAATCCCGGTGTCGTATTCAATCCGGACAGAAACTGGACGGATTCTCGGAAGCATCTCCGCTCCTTTGACGAAATAAGCCAGGTTTCCAAAAATGGCTTTCTGCTGGGCCGGGACTTCGTAGGTCAATTCGGTCAAATAACCGGCTGCCCCGATGTTGACGAAGAACCGTTCCTCTTCTCCCGTACGCAGTTTCCCGATGTCCATTTTGGCAAATTGATTGCGGTGGATGACCTTGGCCGCTTCCACCAAATCGTTGCGCGGAATATGGAGTGCGCGCGCATAATCGTTGGTCGTTCCCGCTGGCAGGATGGCCATTTGGGGGCGTTTTTCCAATCCGGCGATGCCGTTGACCACTTCGTTGATGGTGCCGTCTCCTCCGGCAGCCACAATCAAATCGAAGCCGGCTTTGGCCGCCCTCTCCGCTTCTTTTTGGGCAGAAAATGGCGTGGGGGTGGTGCTGAAAGTACTGGTTTCGTAGCCAGCTTCTTCATAAACTTGTAAAATATCTGGAATCTGGCGTTTGATCATTTCTCTTCCAGAAACTGGATTGTAAATGATACGAGCACGCTTGTTCATAATCAATGCCTCCTAAAACCACAGTTTCACAATAAATAATCAAAAGAGAAAGCCGGGCGCAAACGAATTGGCATCCCGGCAACCTTCCCTTACTCAGTATCACAATGTACTTGCACCTTAAAAGATGTCTAGCACACAATCCCTGACCCCACCCGAAAAAAGATAAATCAGCCCATTGCGCAGGATGCTCATTCAGGGCATGATTTCCTATTTTTCGTTGGGGTCAAAGCGGGCTTGCTTTGCTTTTCTTTTTTAACGTTTTTTGATTTCTTCCATCAACAGTTTGTTGACCACGCCTGGGTTGGCTTGGCCGCGGGTTTGTTTCATGATTTGACCCACGAGGAAGCCGATGGCGCGATCTTTTCCGTTTCTGAAGTCTTCGATGGACTGTTGGTTGTTGTCCAACACTTCCGTGATCAGCGGCAAGAGTTTGGCTGGATCGCTCAACTGTACCCATCCTTTTTCTTCCACGACTTTTTTAGCGTCGCCGCCGTTTTGAATCAGTTCACGGAATAGTTTCTTCGCGATTTTCGAACTGATGGTGCCGTCTTCGATCAAGTTGATCATCGCTGCCAAGTTTTCCGGCGTCAACTGAGTGTCTTCCAACTCGACTTTTTCACTGTTCAAGTAGGCCGAAACCTCACCCATCAACCAGTTGGAAGCTTGTTTGGCGTCTGCTCCGTTTTGGACGGTCGCTTCAAAGAAATCAGACATGGTCTTGGTCAGTGTCAGGACTTCCGCATCGTACTCAGGAATACCGAGCTCTTTGACGTAACGGGCACGTCGTTCTTTCGGCATTTCTGGAATGGATTGACGGACGTTTTCCAGCCATTCATCACTGATGACGAGGGGTGGGATGTCCGGTTCTGGGAAGTAACGGTAATCACTGGATCCTTCTTTTGTACGCATCAAGATGGTTTCACCGGTGGATTCATCGTACCGGCGGGTTTCTTGTTCGATGCGGCCTCCTGCCATCAACACTTTTTCTTGACGAATTTGTTCATGCTGCAGGCCTTTACGGACATAGTTCAACGAGTTCAAGTTTTTCAACTCAGTTTTTGTTCCAAACTCCTCTTGCCCAAATGGACGAAGAGAGATGTTCGCATCACAGCGCATGGACCCTTCTTCCATCTTCACATCGGATACACCGGTGAAGAGGATGACTTGGCGCAACGCGTCCAAATAAGCGTAGGCTTCTTCCGGCGAGCTCATGTCGGCTTCCGAAACGATCTCAATCAACGGCGTGCCTTGACGGTTCAAGTCGACGTAAGAGTACCCGTCTGTTCCATGGATGTTTTTCCCGGCGTCTTCTTCCAAGTGAACCCGTTCGATACGGATTCTCTTCGTTTTGCCGTCCACTTCGATATCAATCCATCCGTTGGTTCCAAGCGGGCGGTCAAATTGGGAGATTTGGTATGCTTTCGGGTTATCCGGGTAGAAATAGTTTTTACGGTCAAATTTTGTCTCTTGTGTGATTTCACAGTTCAAAGCCAATGCCGCGCGCATGCCGAACTCCACTGCGCGTTTGTTCACTACAGGCAAAACGCCCGGGTATCCCCAGTCAATGACGTTTGTGTTCGTGTTCGGTTCTGCTCCGTAATGGGCAGGTGCCGGGGAAAACATTTTGGAGTCGGTTTTTAATTCGACGTGGACTTCTAATCCGATGACTGTCTCAAAGTTCATTTTGCTTCCCCTCCATTCAAGTCTGCTTTTTGTTTGTGGTGATCGGTTGCTTGTTCAAAAGCGTACGCTGCACGGTAAAGTGTCTTTTCATCGAAATGTTTGCCGATTAACTGCATTCCTACAGGCAAGCCGTTCGAGAAGCCACAAGGAACCGATAATGCTGGTACACCCGCCAAGTTGACCGATACCGTCATCAAGTCAGCCAAGTACATCGCTAGAGGGTCTTCGATTCTTCCACCGATGTTGAACGCTGTAGTGGTGGTAACCGGCGCTAAAATCATGTCGTAGTTTTCGAATACTTTTTCGAAGTCTTGACGGATCAAGGTACGAACTTGGGCCGCTTTGACAAAGTGTTCGTCGATGAATCCTGAACTCAAAGAGTACGTTCCAAGCATGATTCGACGCTTGACCTCATCCCCGAATCCTTCCGAACGGGTTTTGACATACAATTCTTCCAGTGTTTTGGCATCTTCTGCACGGTAACCGTAACGGATGCCGTCAAAACGCTGCAAGTTGCTGGCAGCTTCCGCGGACGCCAAGATATAGTAAGACGCAATCGCGTAGTCGGAATGCGGCAGGCTCACTTGTTCGACAATTGCACCCATTTCACGGTATTTAGCAATGGCTGCGCGTACGGCCTTGACGATACCTGGGTCAATCACGTCTTCATTCACGTATTCTTTCGGGAATCCGATGCGCAGGCCTTTGACACTCTCACCGATGCCTTCTGTAAAGTCGGGTGCTTCCCCTGGATGAGTAGTGGAATCTTTTTCGTCTTCTCCGCTGATGGCATTCAATACCAATGCGTTGTCTTTAACGGTGCGGGTGATGGGCCCGATTTGGTCCAAACTGGATCCAAACGCAATCAAGCCATAGCGGGATACACGACCGTATGTAGGCTTCATTCCTACCAAACCGGTATATGCTGCTGGCTGGCGGATGGAGCCTCCTGTGTCGGTTCCCAAAGAAACAGGCACTTGTCCGGCAGCAACGGCTGCAGCGGAACCGCCTGAAGAACCTCCTGGAACTTTGTTCAAGTCCCACGGGTTGCGTGTGATTTTGAAAGCGGAGTTCTCGGTACTTCCTCCCATGGCAAATTCATCCATGTTCAATTTTCCAACCGAAATCATCCCGGCTGCTTCCAATTTGTCCATAACGGTCGCATTGTAAATTGGCACGAAATCTTCCAACATTTTGCTGGCAGCCGTTGTCAGGACGCCTTTGGTGACAATGTTGTCTTTAATCCCGATTGGAAGACCGGACAAGACATTGTTTTCGTCAATGCCTTCTTTATCCATTTGACGGGCTTTTTCCATTGCTTCTTCTTTTGTGACCGTCAAAAAGGCGCCGACTTGTTCGTCGGTTTCTTCAATACGGCGGAACACTTCTTCCATGATTTGCTCAGAAGTGGTTTCTTTGTTCACCAACATCTGATGCAGTTCTTCTAATGTATGATCCAATAGACTCATTATGCTCCTGCCTCCCCGTTGTCTATCATTGCTGGTACTTTAATAAAGCCTTCTTCCGTTTCTTTCACGTTTGAGAACAATTCGTCACGGTCTGTGCCTTCTTCTGCTTTATCTTCCCGCATGACACTGTCCAATACAATGCCGTGGTACGTACCTGGAACGTTTTTGGTGTTGACCTGTTCCAGTTTCTCCACCATCTCCACAATGTTTTCGAGTTCATCTGCAAATACAGGCAGCTCTTTGTCTTCAAATTCCAACTTCGCCAGTCTGGCGATTTCTCTTACTTGTTCTTCCGTAATTCCCGTACTCATCGACTACCGACTCCTTTTCTGTTAATGCCCCGCTTCAATCGATTCGGGGTCATGCGGGCTCGTTCCGCTTTTAGTTGTATCTAGCTTCTCGTTCCGTTTTTAGTTAAATATGTGTCCTCTGAATTCATTGGATCCGGTCTCCCGGAACAAGAAGGCTTCCACCCCATCGATGGAATCAATGGTGATTTCAATCGGAATGTTCATAGGCAGATAAGTTTCTGCCGCATCATTGACGAACTGGGTAAAGGCAATCATTTCCCCTTCGCCATAAAACTGGGTGGTGATGTTGATGCTCATATCGATCAACTGGTCATCGACATACGATGCGATGCCCACCACGCCGCTTAAGTTCGGGAAGAAGCTTTCCACTTCTGATTTGAAGTTGGCGAAACTGTTCCCTTCATTGGATTCTGTTCCGGCAAGCGGGAAGACAGCTTTTCGATGATTCAGCTGGGTCCACCCGTTCACTGAATCAGCCCCGGATGGTGCGCTGCTTTCAGCGATGTACACCCCGCCGGCTAAGTCGTCGCTGGGGGACTGCTCAAAAATTCCAACCACAATCGGCACATCTGGAATTTCTTCCATGCTGCGCATCCTGGAAACAATTTCATCTGCCATCCGCTGGCCTTGTTCCAACAACTCTTTTCTGGAAATTTCCGATTCAGAAATTGATCCGAATTGCTCTTTCCGGTAATAATCAATTTTATTCATTCCGAGTCCGATGCTGATGCCGGCCAATTCCAATCCTTCATCTGTCTGAACGTAGTAGTCCTGTTCCAACAATGTCTGCAGGTAAATCGGATTCCGTTCATCTTCTTCCACTTTGCCGTTGTCTTCAGGGTTCAATCCTTCCGGGTAATTCTCGCTCTCCCGTTGAAGCCAGTGCGTGACTGTACCGGAAGGCAGGAACTGCCCTTCTTGGAAGAAATGATCTTCTGTAGGGAAGTACTTTTGCGACAAGCGCATCAATCCTGTTTCAAAAGATTCCAAATTCACATTGGAATTCAATCGCAACGTGATCCCGCGCGATTGGCTTGGCTGATACGCGCCTTCTGTGATGACCGGACGATAGTACTCGTCGTTGACTTGGCTTTCGACAATATCTTGTTGTTCTCCGTCTGCACTGTTTGTTTCTTCATTTTGCGCGGCGTTTCCCTGAGCCGCCTCTTCTCCCGGGCTTATCCCGCAAGCAGCGGCCAGAAACGTAGACCCCATCAGCAATAGAAGCAACCATCTTTTTTTCATTACTCGATTGTTTCCTCTCTGTTAAGGCTGTTCGTTAATTCGTCTTCGTTCCAAACTGTGACATTGAGTTCCTGTGCTTTTGTCAATTTGCTGCCTGCTTCTTCCCCGGCAATGACCAAATCGGTTTTTTTCGATACACTGCCGGTCACTTTCCCGCCGCGCTGTTCAATCAATTCTTTCAACGCCGGACGGGTGAAGGATTCGAGTTTTCCTGTCAAAACCACTGTTTTTCCATTAAAGATGGAATCCATCTGTTCGGCCTGACTGCGTTTGGGTCCCGTATAGGACATGTTCACGCCTTGAGATGCCAAACGGTCAATCAATTCTTGAGCTTCAGGCAAATCGAAAAACGCAATGACGCTTTCTGCGATAATCTCCCCGATGCCTTCGATGGATTGAATCTCTTCTTGGGTGGCCGCTTTTAATTGGTCCATCGTTTCAAAGCGTTCCGCCAACAAGCGGGCGGCTTTGGCTCCGACATGACGGATCCCGAGGCCAAACAGCAGCCTTTCCAAGGAATTGGTGCGGCTGGCGTCAATCGCACCCAAAAGATTGCGGGCTGATTTGTCCGCAATCTTATCCAATTGAATCATCTGGTCGTAAGTCAAGGCATACAAGTCTGCTGCATTGGATACGAAGCCTTTTTCATACAATTGTTGGATGATTTTTTCGCCCAAGCCGTCGATGTTCATCGCATTGCGTGAAACGAAGTGAATCACTCGTTCCACCGCTTGTGCCGGACACTGCGGGTTCATGCACCGCAGGGCCACTTCTTCTTCCAAGTGGACCAATTCGCTGCCGCACGCCGGGCAGTTTTCCGGAATCGGATAAGGCTCGCTGTCTTCGGAGCGGGCATCGAAATCGACCCGCACCACTTCCGGGATGATGTCTCCCGCTTTGCGCACGATGACGGTATCCAACAGGCGCACATCTTTTTGGCGCAACAAATCTTCGTTGTGCAACGTGGCGCGCTGGACCGTAGTTCCGGCAAGCTGAACCGGATCCATGATGGCCGTCGGTGTCACCACACCGGTTCTCCCCACCGACCACTCAATGTCCCGGACAATCGTACGACCTTCTTCTGCCGGAAACTTGTACGCGATGGCCCAGCGAGGCGCACGGACCGTGTATCCGACTTCTTCTTGGACCGCAAATTCATCCACTTTGATGACAATGCCGTCAATTTCGTACGGCAGGCTGTCCCGTTTTTCTTGATATTCTTCTATGAACGCCCAGACGTCTTCAATGTTGTCGAATGTCCGTCGGTCCGGGTTCACCCGCAGTCCCCACTCGTTCATCGTTTCCAATGCTTCACTTTGACTGGAGACCCCGTAGTTTCCTGCCTGCATCAATGTGTACAAGTAGAAATTCAAGTTCCGTTTGGCTGTGACCGCCGGATCCAAGTTTCTCAGTGTCCCGGCTGCCGCATTCCGCGGATTCGCAAAGACTGCCAAGCCCTCTTCTTCCCTTTCCGCATTCAACGCCAGGAAAGACTCTTTGGGCATGTACACTTCGCCCCGAACTTCCACGGTCAACGGTTCTTTGAGACGCAGCGGAATCGGTTTGATGGTACGGACATTGTTTGTCACGTTTTCTCCCGTCTGCCCGTCTCCGCGTGTAGCTGCTTGGACCAATCGCCCATCTTCATAACGAAGGGACATGGCCAGTCCGTCGATTTTCAGTTCACATGTATACCGGAAAGGAGCGTCCGTCAATCGTTTGATTCGTTGATCAAATGCGTACAACTCTTCTTGATTGAATGCATTGTCAAGGCTCAGCATCGGTGTTTCGTGTGTGACTTTTTCAAAGCCTTCCAAAATTGTACCGCCGACCCGCTGTGTAGGCGAATCGGCGCTGACCAATTCGGGATAGGCTTCTTCCAGCTCGACCAATTCACGGTACAATTGGTCGTATTCGGAATCCGGGATTGTCGGTTGGTCCAGCACGTAGTATTCATGGCTGTACCGGTCCAACAACTCTCTCAACTCTGACACTCTCTGCTTTGCCTCATCGAAGCTCAGTTCAACGCTCATAAAAAAACTCCTTTCCAATCTGGCTATTGAATGGATACAAGAAAACGGTGGTGTGTCCCGTTTTCTCTCTTTCTTTCGTTATTCCGCTTTTTCAATGGGTGCGAATGCAGCCAATAGGCGTTTGATGCCGACGCCAGGAAAGGCAATGTCCAGCTGCATATCCTGCGCTTTGCCTGCAACTTTGACGACTGTGCCGATTCCCCATTTTTTGTGGGACACTTTGTCGCCGGCTTTCCACTCTTCATTCTCCGCCCCGCTTGCGCCGGTTGGTGTATACGGCGTGCTGATCGCTCGTTGCGTTTGGGATTTTTCTTTCTTGTTTGCATAATGACGGAACGGCAAGTTGCGCGCAGACTGACTGTCTTCATACTCCAACACATCATCTGTCATTTCCTCGATGAACCGTGACGGCTGATTGGCTTGCAGACGGCCATACAACGTCCGGGAATACGCATTGGTGATGAACAGTTTGCGTTCTGAACGGGTGATCCCCACATATGCCAGGCGCCGCTCTTCTTCCAGTTCCTCTTCTTCCATCAATGCACGCGACAACGGAAACATGCCTTCTTCCATCCCGATAAGGAATACCACAGGGAATTCCAGTCCTTTGGCAGCATGCAGCGTCATCAGCGTCATTTCACTGGTCGGCTCTTCTTCCACCGAATCCAAATCAGAAATGAGGGCCAAATCTGTCAAGAAGGCCAACAAACTTTGGTCTTCTTGTTCTTCTTTTTCGAATTGAACGGTGACGGACAGGAACTCTTCAATGTTTTCCAAGCGCGTTTCCGCTTCGAGTGTGCGTTCTTTTTTCAAGGCGTCCAAGTACCCCGACCGTTCGAGCATTTCTTCTGTCAATTCGTTCACCGGCAAGTAGTCGGCCATGTGGCGTAAATCGCGAATCATCATCGCAAATTCTTCCAAGGACCGCGCGGCTTTCCCGGAGATATTGATGATGTTGACGTTCAATGCCGCTTCATACAACGACCAGTCCATCTCATCTGCCGCCCGGCTCAACTTCTCAAGTGTCCCCGGGCCGATGCCTCTTTTTGGCGTGTTGACGATCCGGTTGAAACTCAAGTTGTCTGCCGGATTGACAATCAACGTCAAGTACGCCAAGACGTCTTTGATTTCTTTGCGGTCGTAGAACTTGTGTCCGCCGACCATCCGGTAAGGAATGTTCGATTTGACGAGCGTTTCCTCCATCACCCGCGATTGGGCGTTGGTACGGTACAATACCGCAAAATCGCCGTACGTCAAGCTTGGTTCCCGTTGCATCATCTCTTTGAGTTTCGCCACGACATACCGTGCTTCGTCATGCTCGGATTGTGCGCGGTAATAGGAAATGGGTTCTCCTTCGTCGTTGTCGGTCCACAATCTCTTTTCTTTGCGTTTCGAGTTGTTTCTCACCACGTTGTTCGCCGCTTTTAAGATGGTCTTGGTGGACCGGTAGTTTTGTTCCAAGAATATGGTTTCAGCATCCGGGTAATCTTTTTCGAAATTCAAGATATTCTCCATGTCTGCTCCGCGCCAACCGTAAATGCTTTGGTCGGCGTCTCCCACCACACACAAGTTGCGCAAGCGCTGTGCCAAAAGGGTCACCAGTTTGTACTGAGCATGGTTGGTATCTTGGTACTCGTCCACGTGGATATACTGAAATTTTGTTTGGTAGTAGTTCAATGTTTCCGGGTGTTCCTCAAACAAGCGCACCGTCAGCATAATCAAGTCATCAAAGTCGACACTTTCGCTGCGGCGCAGTTCTCGTTGGTATTCATTGTAGCACTGAGACACAATCTTTTGGAAGTACGAACCCGCTTGGCTTTCGTACTCTTTTTCGTCCATCAATTCGTTTTTGGCGTTGCTGATTTCTCCTAAAATAGCCCGAGGGTTGTATTTTTTTGGATCAATATTCAATTTTTTCAAAATGCGTTTCATCAATGTTTGCTGTTCACCAGGATCACTGATTGTGAACGAACGGTTGTATCCGATCTGGTCAATGTCCCGGCGGAGGATGCGTACACACATCGAGTGGAAGGTCGATACCCATACATCTTGGCCGCCATTTTCCACCAAGTTCGTCACCCGGCTTTTCATCTCATTCGCCGCTTTGTTGGTGAATGTGATGGCCAAAATGTTCCATGGGTTGACCCCTTTTTCTTCTATCAGATATGCAATCCGATGCGTCAAGACGCGCGTCTTCCCACTTCCGGCACCTGCCATGATAAGCAGCGGACCTTCTGTGTGGGTGACGGCTTCTTTTTGTTTCGGGTTCATTCCATTTACAATATCGTTTCGCAGTACCACTTTTTTCATCCTTTCCGCCTATCTCACATTGCTTCATTATACCGAAAAACGGTGTCTCTTTCCACATCAGAATCAGACTTCTTCCAAACGAACAAAACTCTGTCACTTTCCATGCGGTTGGACGTATCAACTTCAAGAAACAACTGGTTTTCCCTGCATCCTCCGGTCTCCGAAATCGCAAATGGAGCACCGGCGCCTCAGCACCGGTGCTCCATTTTTCAGCGAGTTTTGTTGTGTCCATGCAAACAGGCGTCTTACGCTCCTTGAATGACGTTCAATACCAATTGGTTTAATAAAATCCGAATTTCCCGGCGTGCGTAAGGGTAATTTTGTTCTTCTATGTAGTCAGTCAATTTCTTGAGGTGGGCAACTTTGTCTTCTCGGCTTTCAGACAAAATCTTTTCGATATAGCCTTTTTGAGTATTGACAAATCGAATCGTTCCCACAATCATGCTTTTGCTGTATGTATTTTTTTCTTCTTGAAGCAAGGCATCCCAATAGTTGAACTCTCCTTCTAAAAAATGTTCATGTTTGCCTTGCGCTTCCTGTTCCATGCGCTCCAATGACTCTTTTAACTCGTCCATTTCCAACGCTTTTTCTTCCACTTGCAGCTTGTGAAGATAATGATTGATCATCAGCTCCAAAAACTCCGTCAAATCTTGGAAAGCTTTTTGAGACAAGTCGGGACGTCTCACGCGGATTCCCCGATGCGGTTCTTTCACCACGAAGCCTTCTTCTTCCAGTCGCAGGAAAGCTTTGCGTACCGGTGTTCGACTGATTTCCAATGCATTGGCGACATCTTGTTCACGGATATGAGCATCCGGAAGCCATTCTTGAGTGACAATCTTTCCTTTAATATACTGATACGCCGTTTCTTCCGACTTTTTCGGTTTCATGTATCGCTCCCCCTTTTCTGACATAAATTTCACTGCCTCCTCCGTAATACCATTATGCAGTGATATTAACCTCCAAGAAATTGACAACAACTCAATTAAATTATTGATTTGAATACATACGTACCAGTTTCGTTACTCTACATGAAAGCAAGCCCGTTAAGGTACCGGTTCCGACAGAGGGTTGCGCGGCACTCTGCATCATGATCATCAGACCAAGCAATGCCACTCCCGCACACACTGTTTTCCGCACTGTCCGTTTCTCTTGCAAGATTATCGGGGCCACAAACATCACCAGCACCGGAGCCATATAATAACTGATTGTGGCGTTTGCCATAGTGGTGTGTTTGTAGGCTTCGAACAAAAACACCCAATTCAGCCCCAAGGCTACTCCCGTAAAAAGCAACGGGCGGAAATTGCGTTTGAGATCTGAGGCTGAAACAGTCGTTTGTTGAAGCAAGCCGGTGATAAGCAAAAACAAGCTGCCCAAAACCGCCCGATAAAAAGCAATTTCGCTGGAAGACAAGGGAATCCAACGGACGAACAATCCGATTGATCCGAAAATCACCATCGCGACAATTGCTTTTGTTTCTGCTTTCCGCATACACATTCCCTTCTTTCATCCAACGATGTAATCTATCTTGGGCGGGTTATCGTTCATCCCATAAATTAATATCAGATAAGACATCCAATGTGGAGGGCAAATTTTCCGTGGGGATTGTCACGTACCCTGCAGGTTCATCCGGTTGGTTGTGCCCATGGAAGGCAAACTTCCACTCGGGTTTCAGTTGAATTTGTTTATTGATTTTAGAGAAATGTTCTGAATAGAACGGCATCATCACTGTTTGGGTGTTGGCTTTGGTGTCAGGCAACGGCCATCCGCAGACAGCACGGATATGGGCTTCGTATTGGGAAAGGTTCAGCGTACTTTCAGTATAATCCGCTGAAGGATGAGGTGAAGGGAGGATTCCATTGACGTACAATGTACCCGTTGATGTGACGAACAGCTCCACCGAAAATACGCCTTGGAAAAGTGTTTGTTCTGCAAATGTGGTCACAATCCGTTCAACTTCCTCTGCAACTTCTGGTTGAATGCGGGCCGGTGTGAAAGACTGATACAATCTGCTTCTTTTGTATACCGTTTCTGAAAGGGCCAACTGAATGACTTTGCCGTTGATGTCTTTTGCCCCTACGGCACACAGTTCCCGCTCAAAAGGAATCCAGGCTTCCAAGACACACGTTCCTCTTTTCAAAAGCGCATCACTTTTCTCAATGTCACTCTCGTCTTGTAAGACGAGGGGCCGGATAGTTTTGTCGTCGGCTTGGTTCGGTTTCAATACACATGGAAAACCGATGCCGGAGATGGCTTCTTTGATATCCTCTTTTGTCACAATCGTCGCAAAGGGCGCAATGTTGATGCTCAAAGATTCCAAGTACGCTTTTTGGAGCGTCCGGTCTTGAGCCACAGACAGCAGTTGTTCTCCTTGAGGAACCACCACTGTCCGTTGAACCCGTTCAATGACATCGGCATAAGCCTCCTCAGATTCGTATACAACTGCATCACATTTAAAGGCAAGCTCCATAACCGCTTTTTCATCCAAATATTCTGCTTGAATCATCCATTCTGCCAGCTCTGCAGCCGGACAGTCTTGCCGTGGATCGAGAATCGCTATGTGGTATCCCAATTTTCTGGCTGCAACCGCCATCTGACGGGCAATCTTCCCACCGCCAATGATGCCGATTGTTTTTCCAGGTGTAATCCATTCAGACATGACGTCCCCTCACTTTTTAGACATTTTCATTCATTTGTTCCATTTGCTTGATTCGTTTGCGCCTTTTTCTGACCTGCTTGGTCCAGAAACCGCCGCTGATATATTTCGGTTCATAGGAAATCACAAACGCTTTTGGTTCAATTTGACGGATTTCCTCATACAGCTGCCGTTCATTCTTGCGCGGTGTCAAGATTTCCAATACTTCGCGGCCGCCTTCCCGGCCGTTCGCCGGGCTGGCTGTGACGCCGTACCCACGTGCCCGCAGCTCTTTCGGAACATTCTTTTCCATACTGGTTGCAGGAACGATGGCTGTCACAAGGATATAGCCCAACGCCAGTTTGTCTTCCATCTTCATCCCGGCAAAAATTCCCACTCCAAATCCAAGTGCGTAAGCCACAATATTCCAAATGTTATCCAAACGGTCCAACACCAGTCCCAATCCTACAACATAAATGGTGATTTCAATCATGGCCAGAAACGGTGCGACAAGTTGATAGCCTTTCATGGTGAGCATCATACGAATGGTGTTGAGCGTGACGTATACAACGTTGATTGAAAAAATAGTAAATAACATCAGCCAGTCTACTTGCACAGACAGCAACTCCTTTTTGGTGTGCGAATGATTCTTATAGTATCGGTTGTTAATGGAAGCCTATGACTATTCAGTTACGATGCACTTGCCTGCAGTGACTCCTCTTCCTTAGTTTAAAGGGGAAGGCCGAGACACTAAACTACTGTCTCAGCCATCCCGTTTGTCGTTGTTGCTTTTTATAAACGTTGGTGTTATCTGCCGGTTTCTGAGTCAGATAGATCCGTTTCTTCCTCTTCAGGTTTCACTTCCACAATCAGGCTCAAAATACGTGTCCCTTCAACAGATTCGACCTGCATCAAGTGGTTTTCCACTTGAATAAATGCATCTTCGTCTTCCGTTGGAATCGTTCCATATTCGGTGATGAAATATCCCGCGATGGTGTCCACATCTTCTGAATGAATCTCTGTTCCGAAGAAATCATTGAAATCATGGATTGGAGTAGAGCCTTCCACACGGTAGCGGTTCTCACCCAACTGTTCAATCAAGCGGCTGATTTCATCATATTCGTCGTCAATTTCCCCGACGATTTCTTCCAGCAAGTCTTCCAATGTGACAATCCCGACTACGCCGCCGTATTCATCGTTTACAACAGCCATTTGTGTGCGCGTGCGTCTCATTTCATACAACAAATCGTCAATATACATCGTTTCTGGCACAAACACCGGATCATTCATGACTTCTTTGATGTCAATCTCATCCAATGGTTTTTCTTTTGCCGCTTTCAACACGTTCTTCACGTGTACAATCCCAATGATGTTGTCTTTATCTTCTTGGTAAATCGGCACCCTTGAATACTGGATATCCAGCAATTTTATGATGTTGACATCGTTGCCGTCGTCATAGTCCAACATGAACGTATCGGTTCTTGGAACCATGACTTCACGGGCGATTTTATTGTCCAAGGACAAGACACCTTTCAGCATAGAAAATTCCTCAATATCGATGACTTCCTGCTGACGGCTGCGCTCTAAGTACGAACGGAACTCATCACGTGTCATCGTCTCTTCTCTTTGTGAGAAGTCGATCGGAACGATGCGTTTGAGAATGTTGGTTGATCCGGACAAAAGCCAGACAAAGGGTTTGGCAATTGTTTGAACTACTTTGATGGTGCCAGCAGTTCCTTTGGCAACTTTTTCTGGCATCTGTAACGCAACAGCTTTTGGAAAGAGTTCGCCAAACACGAGTGTGATATACGAGATAATGATGGTGACGATAACGACTGCCAGCGAACTGGCACCTGGAAAATTCCCTAGCACAGGCGTCAGCCGGTCCGCAATCGTTGTGGCTGCGGAAGCACTGTTCAAGAATCCAGCCAATGTGATGGCCACTTGGATGGTGGACAGGAAATTGTCCGCGTCTCCAAGTAAGTCCAATACCTTGGTGGCTCTATGGTTTCCCTGCAAGGATTCTTCCTTCATTTTCGTCTGGTTCAATGAAACAAATGCCATCTCGGCTGCTGCAAAAAAAGCATTCACAAATGTTAGTAGTACAATGAGAATAATTTGCCCTGTTAAGGGCGACGTACTCCCGGGGTCTGCGTTCATCTATTTATCTTCTCCTTTGATTATTCATGTGAGTTTTTTCTTAATTTTTATTGAAACTATATCATATTTAGTTTGGTTTCACAATATTAGGGAAATCATGTTACCATATACGCTTCCATTTGTCTAACGCCTGTTTTTTTATTCTTGTCCCAATGTCTGTTCCAAGACCGGACGGAATGCCTCCACCACTTCGCTTCCGCCGCGGTCTTCCATCATCACCAATGAGAGGAAGCTGTTTCCTTGCGGGTCAAAGACGAGAAACGATCCGTTGTTTTTCGTGCCGTCTTCCGTTTCCTGCGCCTCAGCGGTCCCGGTTTTGGCCGCTAACATCTGCGGCAAGTCATTCAGTGCGTGGGCGGTGCCGTTCGGGCTTTCCACCACTTGTATCAACATCTCTTTCACTGTTTCGGCTGTTTCCGGTTCAATCGGCTGGGACGTTCCAGCAGGTTCTGCCTGCAGTTCCAGTTTCGGCAGGACCAAGTCTCCTCCATTGGCGAACGGACTGTAAAAGATTGCCTGGTGGAGCGGGCTCATCAAGAGTTCGCCTTGTCCAAAAGCCGTATCCGCCAGCAGCATTTCAGAATCAAATTCGCCGCTGTTCGTGATTTGGGCCGGATTCATGCTGATCGGTAGGTCAAACGTTTCCCCGAACGGGAATTTTTGCAGTCCTTCCATAAAGGTTTCCGGCCCCATTTCCAAGGCTTCCTGGGCAAAAAAGATGTTGTCGGAATACACCAAGGCGTCTTCCAATGTCACCTCTGTCGGAACCGGGCTGACTCTCGTGACTTTATAGTTTCCCCATGAAGCATCTTTCTGCCATGTCAAACCGGTAATTGGATGGCTCTCATCCAATGTGGTTGCGCCGCTCTCCAATCCGATGGCCGCCGTGAGCACTTTGAACGTCGAAGCCGGTGCGAACCGAGCCGTATAGCGCGGTAGAAACGGGGTGTTTTCGTCTTCCGCATACGCCTGGTAGTCTTCCTGGCTGATGCCGCGTGTCATTTGAGTGGGATTATACGACGGCGAACTAGCCAGAACCAATAATTCTCCGGTCGCCGGTTCCGTCACTACCGCCGCCCCGCTTTGACCGTCGAAGCCGTTGAAATACGTTTGCTGCAAGGAGGCATCGATGGTGAGGGTGATGTCTTCCCCATTTTCCACCGGTGCTTCTTGGAGCACCTTTTTCACGTCTCCTTCGCTTGTTTCAATGCTGATTTGACCGCCTTTTCCGCCGCGCAGCCGCTCGTCAAAGGTGGCTTCCAATCCAGATTTCCCGATAATGTCTCCAGGTTGAAGCGTCGGGTCGGCTTCAATGTTTTCCGCAGAAACTTCTCCGACATACCCAATCAACTGGGCAGCCGCTTCCCCGAGCGGATACGTGCGGGCCGTGGTTTGCTGATAGAGAACGCCCGGAACTTCTTCGGTCTCCCCTTCTTCCACAATCGCGAACGGCACAAAGCTCTCTTCGGTGACCCATCCAGCCGACAACAAACTTTCCAGCCTTTCCGTCGTGGTTTCGAATGCCTCCGCAACGGTTTGAAGATTGTCTTCGCGTTCTTCTCCTTCTCCGAGAGCTGCCGGGTACAACCCGGCCTGCCATGCCAATCCTTCTCCAGCCAGTATCTCTCCGTTGCGGTCAAGGATGTCCCCTCTTTCCCCGGATTCCATGCGGATCCGCACAGTGTCACCGGGTTCCATTTCCGGGAAGATCAATTCGGGGGACCAGTCCACACGGAAGCCTTCTTCGGTTTCTTGGAGAACTGCTTCATACGCCTGTGGCTCAAGTTCTCCCAACGAAGTGGTCATATGTAACTCATAAGTCAATGAAAATTGTTCGCTCTCTTCGTCCTCCATCACTTTCACATTTTCTACCGTGATGTCCGCTGCGCCGATTCCTCCGTAAATCGTTTCATATCGTTCAACTACTTCTTCTGCGGTGTAGTCGATTGTTTCCAATGACTCCGGAGAAACAAGAGCGGAAAGCTGGCTGTATTCTTGATTTTCCAACGCGTCCACAAAACTGTGTCCTGTGTCGTTGGCCTGTTCATTCCGTTGTTGCTCATTCCAGTATGTGTAGCCGATGGCGCCGGCACCGATCAGAGCGACGGCCGCCACCGGGAGACCGATTTTCAACCATTTTTTATTGTCTTTCCAGTTTGTAGAACGTGGTCCGTTGTTTTGCACACGCGTATCCTCCATCTGATTGGCTGCTCCAATAAGACAGCACAATATTGTTTTTATCTTTCAACTGATAAGTCATATTCGTACAAGCGGTATTGTTCAATCACTCGGATCAGTTTTTCCGCATAATCCGGGTCGGTCGCATAGCCTGCACGCTGCAATGCACGCGCGGCTTCGGCATAATTATCCGCTGCGATCACTTCTGCATAATGTTGGGCATTCCAAGCCGGCCCATGCGCCAAAAGTTTCGCGTGGTCTTCCATGGATTCTTCCCAACTGTTGTAGCTTCGGAAGGAAGCATCGATTTCCACCCACTCATTGTCATAAAATTCTTTTGTGGCAAACAGCGATTGTCCTGACTCGCCTTTGATGCCGTAGAGGTTGTGATTGGTTTGGGCCAAGCCACTTTTTCCCCAATTGGATTCCACAATGGCTTGAGAGATGCTGATGCTTGGCAGGACGCCATACTCTTTGTGAAGGGTCTGCGCATATCCTGAAATTTGTTCAATAAAAGCTTGTTCGTTCCGCATCATAGGCACCATCCTCTCGGTACGCTCGCCCAAAAAAATCAGGGCTGAAAAAAACACCATCAATGATAGAAACACGCCGCCCACCAACCGGCTCAACCATCCATTCCAACGCCGGGACGCGAACAGCTTCTTTTTGTATGTTAGAGGCACGAGACGACTCCTTTCTCCCAAAAAATAAAGAATGTACACCAAGTGCTTCTCTGGATTTCCTGCACACCAGCACAGCACTCCGCACAACAAAACGCCGACCATTTGTTTCATCCAATTTTACCATACACTTCCTTCAAAAACGAGAAGACCAGCAATAAAACCCGTTGCGGCAACAGCCGACTCAGCCATCCAATTTCTGCTCACTCGTTGTGGTGTCGTCATAGGTGAAGACATGCAATTCTTCTCCGGGTTTCCATTCGCAGTACACAATGTTTTCGACGTCCCAGTAGCCAAGTTTTTCCAATTCACTCCGCAACCACGCTTCGTTTTTATCCAACGAACTCAATGTGTCAAAGTCGATGCGTCCTTCATCCACCAACAACACGGACGGCACTTGTTTTTCTGATTTGGTGATGACGCTCAACCCGCCATCAATCTCCAAGATGGCGTAATAAGCATCCTTCAGTGAGTAACAGCCGTGCTTTCGCAAAAGCGCCCGCAGCTGCTCCAAATCAATGTGGTTTTTGTCCAATTCTTCCATATTCACCTTGCCCTCACTGATCAACACAGCCGGTTCGCCTTGAACCACTTTAGTGACTTTCTGGGTCTTTTTCAACACCACTTCAATGCCGTATACAATCACTGCCCATAAGACCAACGCAAACAACAAGTGAAAAACGGTCACCGGTTCATGGAAGATAGACCCTTCCAACAGGCCGCTGAGAACCAACACATAAATCAAACGGTGTGAGCTCCGAGATGGCCTTTTTCCCAATCAGCCGCACAATGAACAACAAGCCGACAGCTCCTACAATCATTTTCAACGCAATACTCATATACATCATGCATTCCTCCAGTTTTGTACTTACATAGAAAGAAACCGCTGCTCGCGGCTTCTTTGGTGAATGATTTAATTATGTGTCGCCATGTTGGACTGAACTTCTTCTTCCAGCCATTCCAGCAGCTCTTGTTTTTCCATATCCAACTCTTTTCTTTTGACGCCTGGAAAACGAAAGTCGATGCGGTCTTTGTAGCTCCAAAAATCGTAACTTAATTCCACACGCAGGATGGTGGCCGGGATTCTTCTCGGCTCCCCGTCCTCCTGCTCTTTCTCCTGGAACATTTCCACTTGAGCCAAGCCGCTGTTGATCCATTTCCGCGCAACATGCAATTTCATGTTCATGAATTCCGCCACAGGATTCAATTGGACATCTTGAATGATTTCCGCGTTTCGGCTGACTTTCATCACCATCATTGCTTCATAATCTGAAAACAACGTCATCAATTTCAGCCAATTATGGGGTTTAAGCCCTTGTTCCCCTTTTTTCCAACGATCCCAACTTTGCGGGGTGATTCCAAGTTGAGTGGCGTAAAAAGATTTTTCTGAAATGTACTGTTCTTTAACGGCATGAACAACAAGTTGGACCAGCGCATCATTCATGGTGTCTTCCCTCCCTTTGTTTTTTCACCTTTATCTTACACCCACTACGTGTATCAGAGAAAGCAAAATGCTTTTTTTTATGTTTTTTGCTACAATGAAAGTGCAACGAATTCAAGAAAAGAGGCGAAAACAATATGGAAAAAGTCAGATGGGGTATCATCGGATTGGGCAGTATCGCAAACTCGTTCGCGTCCGTTTTTGAAGCGGAAAACGCAGAACTGATTGCTGCCGCTTCCCGCTCTCTGCAAAAAGCGCAAGAGTTTACCAAGAAATACAATATCCCGAAAGCATACGGAAATTATGGCGCGCTGATCCACGATCCGGATGTGGACGCGGTGTACATCGCCACTCCCAACACTCACCACATATCCGTAATTAAACGTGCCTTGGAAGCCGGCAAACACGTCTTCTGTGAAAAAGCCATGTTCGTCAACCAGAAAGAGTTGGACGAGGCCGTCGCTCTGGCGGAGGAGAACAACGTGTTGTTGGCGGAAGCGATGACGATTTACCATATGCCGCTGTACAAAAAGTTGAAGCAGTTGATTGAAGACGGCACTCTGGGGAAAGTGAAGATGGTGCATGCCTTGTTTGGCAGCCTCAAAGATCCCGATCCATCCAACCGTTTCTTCAGCAAAGAGCTGGGCGGTGGTGCACTGTTGGATGTCGGTGTCTATGCTTTGTCTTTTGTCCGATACTTTTTGAGCAGCCAACCGCACAACATCAAGACGGTTGCGAACCTGTACCCTACCGGCGTCGATGAACAGTCCAGCGTACTTTTGAAAAACAAAGACGATGAGATTGGAACGGTTTCGATGGCGTTCCGCAGTAAGATGCCGAAGATGGGCTTGATTGTAGGGGAAGAAGGATACATCACGGTGAATGATTACCCGCGGGCGTCTCAGGCCATTCTCACCCGTCCGGACGGTTCCACCGAAACCATTTCAGAAGGCAGCACCAGCGAGGGGCTGAATTATGAAATCCAAGCCTTTACCCGCACCATTTTAACCGGCAAAGACGAGACCTTCTTCCATTTGACGAAAGATGTGACGCAAATCATGGATACTCTTTCAAAAGAATGGGGAATGGATTTGAGTTTGGACGAGTAAAAAACAGCTGCACCGGAGAGGGACTTCTCCGGGCAGCTGTTTTTTCCTTTTCGATGCAATTATTTCTCTTGAGGAGCTGTTTCAAGGCACTTATTTCCGACCGTTCGGTTTTATTTCACTCGAGAGGCCGTCTCGAGGCACTTACTCCGCCGGTTCACGGATTTATTCGCTTGATGCGTCCTTAGAACAAGAAGAACCGCAAAGGAATCCAGCTGACCGGATTCTTCTGCGGTTCTCTTCTTATTGATTTGGATTGGTCTGTGCTCTCAACACCGTGTACCCTTGGTAGCGTAGCAGCTCGGCTACTTCTTCCACGGACTCTTTGTCTACTTGCAGCGTGATCTCTGAGAATTGTCCTTTGCGGTTGACAAAGATGTGGGTGATGCTGATGTTGGCTTCCGCCAAAATGTTTGTGATGTCTTCCAAGATGCCTGGATGGTCTTCCGGGATTTCCAGCACGAGACGGCTTCCCGGATCATTGTATCCTGTCATATCAATGAACGCTTTGAAAATATCCTTGTAAGTGATGATCCCCACCACATGGTTTTCATCGTCCACGACCGGGAGCACGTGCAAGTTGTCGTCACGCATGATGCGTGCGGCTTCTTCCAGCAACACGTTCTTCTTAATGGTGGGAACGTTCTTCTTCATGATTTGGGATACCCGGGTCTTGGTCAACAAGTAGTTGATTTCGTGAATGTCTCTTCCTGTAGCCAGATTGGATGAATGATCCAATACAACCCGCTCTGTGAGCAGGCCTACAAGTTTCCCGTCACGCACAACCGGCAGGCGATGGAAATCATGCTGCTCCATAAGATTGAGTGCATCCACAACCAACGTGTCTTCCGTCACCGTAATCACATCTGCTGTCATATATTGTTCTACGTCCACAAAAACCCCTCCTAATATAACTCCGCATCAGTGAGTCCACCAGACTCTTTATTCATCTTAAGTATATCATGTACCGTGCAAATAGGCAGAAAAAGGCCTATGTTTTTCATCTCCAATTGGAGCCGGCAATCATATGGATGGTGTGCCGGTCGCCCCGGATGGCACGAGATAATTCCAAAATGTTTGTATAAGGAGCCACACCGCCGTAGCCGGCGTCTCCGATATGTTGAATGTCCACTCCGGCCATCTTGTTCATCAAAGCGATGTCCCGGATGGTCGCAGGGTCTGCACTCTCTTGACTCGTCCCAATGGCGGAAAGTGAAAGAGCGCCGTGTTGTTTGATCAGCTTGACGGCCTCAGCGACTTCTCTTTGCGAAAGTCCCGGAACCGTTCCTGCTGCCGGCAGCAGGATGATGTCCGCCCCTTGATTGAGGAACACTTCGATGGCTTCCAAATCCACCACCGGTTCTTTTACCCCTGCGCCGTGCATCTTCCCGGCGATGATCAACCCGTTGAAGTGCTGCTTGGCCAATCCCACCGCGGTTTGGATTTCTTTGTTGGTGACGCCTGTTCCCGGATTCCCGGTCAAGCAGATGAAATCAAATCCCAGTTCATTCGCCTTTTTCAAGGTATCTTCTGTGCATTTGCGTCCTTCCGCGATTTCCAATACGTCTTCTGCCATCTCCGCATCGGTATCGACCGGCTCCAAGTTTACCCCCACGGGTCTTCCAACCATTTTTTTCAATGTTTTGATGGGTTCTTCTGTTTCGGGCAGTCCCGCGATGAACGGCTGGTACACATCCAACCCGTTCAACAAAATCAAATCCGCTCCGAATGCGCGGGCGACTTCACTGTTGGTGACGTCTCCGGCCACGGTGCCGCCGCAGACATTTTCAGACAGAACGGTTCTTCCTTCACTGGCTGCGATGGAGGCTTTCAATTCTTCCGCAGTCATTTGTTCAAAATCACTTGCAAAACAATTCAACAATCGTTTGACCATTGCCATCTCTCCCTTTCCATGTTAGAAACCGCTAACAATTTCATTTTACTGAAAACACCGCGTTTGTTCAACACATTCAAAAACTTCCTTGCACAAAAAAAGAGACCGGGATTTCTCCAGGCCTCTATTTCTTCATTAAATTAATCCGTTGTTTTCAAGGCTTCGACCATGTCGACTTTCTTCAGTTTGAAGTGCATGACAATCATGACGATGCTAGAAAATGCAAAAGTCAACAATCCTGAATACAAGTGGCTGCTTGGATTGACGATACGGCTGAACATCATCATATCCTGTTCAGCGGTCTGGATGACGAATTGGTGCAGCAACAGCCCCAGCAACAATCCGGCTCCGATACCCATCAATGTCAGCACCAAGTTTTCGCGGTAGATGTACATGGTGACTTCTTTGTCATAGAATCCAAGAACTTTGATGGTGGACAATTCCCGAATCCGTTCGGAAACATTGATGTTAGTCAAATTGTACAACACGATAAAGGCCAGTGCGGCGGCTGATACAATCAGCACAATCATCACCACATCCAGACTCTCCAACGTGTCTTGAAATCCCCGCTCCACATTGGAGACAAATGAGATTCCGGAAACGGCCGGTTCGCTGGTCAACACATTTCCCAGCTCGTCTTCGTCTACCGACTCCGCTCCAAACGTCAGCAACTGTGTGTTGAATTCCGGTGCGGTTCCGGCTGCTTGTTCGTAGACTTCCGGGGTCATATAAAGGGTATGCCCCAAATAGTTTTCTACAATTCCTTCAACCTTGAAGCTCCGTTCCTCATTGTCCGCATCTTTGACGGTGACTTCATCGCCGACAGACAAATCAAACAGCTCCATCAATTTTTGGGTGGCCAATACGCCTTGTTCCGGCAGCTCATATGGCTCTCCGGTTTCAAAATCCCTTAAGTCGACAAAGCGGGACAACTGTTCCGGGTTCTCCGGCACAAATAAAGTGACGTCTTGGGTGTTGGCGCCGCTTTGGTTTCCGGTCGTGCTCTCTTGACGCGCCAACAGTGTTTCTTCAATCTCAGCCTGATCGGCGATTGCTTCTCCATACGCTTCCTTTTCTTCTTCGTCCGCATCGCCATTGAGTGCCACGACGGCATCGTATTGGTTGATTTTCCCGAATTGCAGCCCTGCCACATCACTGATGGAATCCGACAATCCGAATCCGGTCAAAATCAATGCGGTGCAGCCTGCCACTCCAATGACCGTCATCAACATGCGTCCTTTGTAGCGGAACAAGTTCCGTGCCGACACTTTCTGGTTGAAACTGAATCTCTTCCAAATGAATGGCATGCGTTCGAGAAGGATCCGTTTCCCTTTTTTCGGGGCTTTCGGACGGAGAAGGGCGGCGGCGTTGCTTTTCAGCGTGGAGCGCACCGACCACCAAGTTGCTCCGCCTGTCGCCAACACGGCTCCAATCAAGGAAATGATGGTGTAAATCCAATAATGATTGATTTCAATCGACGGCATGTTGTACAGTGTGCCGAACGCATTGAAAATGACAATCGGGAACATGTAATACCCGATCAACAGCCCGATGCCGGATCCCAGCACCGACGCCAACAAGGCATACGTCATGTATTTGACCATGATTTCACTGCTGGTATACCCCAGTGCTTTCATCGTTCCGATATTGGTCCGTCCTTCATCGACCATCCGTGTCATCGTCGTCAACGAGACCAGCACGGCCAACAACAGGAAGAACACCGGAAAAATCCGGGCAATAGCCGAAATGCGGTTCGCATTGTCTTCGTATTCGGAATAGCCGGCGTTGGTTGTCCGGTCAAAGACAAAGTATTCCGGCAGCGGGATGTCATCCAAAGCAGACCGTGCGTCATCCAGTTCTTCTTCCGCCCGGGCCATTTCTTCTTCCGCTTCCGCACGTTGACCTTCGAATTCCGCCAACCCTGTTTCATAATCGGCTTCTCCCTGCTCCAGTTCGGCGCGGGCAGAAGCCAATTCTTCCTCTGCGGCGGCACTTTCTTCTTCCAACCTCTGTTCAGCTTCATTCAATTGCTGCAGGCCGGCATCGATTTCCTCCTGAGCCGTATCCAGCTGTTGCAGACCTATAGCGACTTCTTCTTCAGCGGAAGCCAATTGCGATTCGCCTGCTTCCATTTGAGCCCACGCGTTTTGGAGGCCGGCTTCGTCCAAACCTCCCAACTGTTCCCGTTGGTCATCCAGAAGCGCCTGCTGCTGATTCAATTCTTGTTGAGCAGCATCTAGTTGAACCGCTCCAAATTCAATCTGCGCCAAGCCTGATTCGATATCTTCTTGACTGACGCCCTCAAGCTGGTGACGTTGTCCTTCCAACAGACGGCGCTGTTGGTCCAGTTCTTCTTGGGCAGTGGCCAGCTCAGACTCTGCGGTTTCGAATAATTCCCATCCGTCTTGAGCAGCGGCGAGCTGTTGGAAGGTGCTTTTCAATTCGGCGCGGTTTTCTTCCAACAGTTCCAGCGCGGCATCGACTTGCGCCAGTTCTTGCTGCGCTTCTTCATCCGCGCTTTCTGCCAACTCTGTACGGCGTTGTTCCAATTGCGGTTGTCTTTCGTCCAATTCAGAAAGCCCCTGCTCAATTTGGGCAAGGCCGGCTTCGATATCTTCCCGGGTCATTCCGCCTACTTGGATTCTCTGTTCTTCCAGCTCGGCTCGTCCTTGGTCCAATCTTTCCTGAGCAGCATCCAACTGCGACTCAGCCGCTTGGATTTGTTCCAATCCTTCTTGAGCGGCCAAAAGCTGTCGGCGCTGCTCTTCCAATACGGCACGCCGCTGGTCAATTTCCTGCTGGGCGGCATTCAACTGGGATTGGGCTGCTGTGAGCTGCTCGATTCCTTCTTGGGCGACTTGGAGCTGTTGCTTTTGCACTTCCAGCTTCGCGCGCTGGTCGGCAATTTCCTGTTGTCCTTCTTCCAGCTGGATGCGGTTTTGATCCAGTTCTTCCTGCGCTTCCGCCAGCTGTTGCCTTCCTTGTTCGATTTCTTCGCGCGCCTGTTGTGTCTGGCCTTCAAATTCCGCCCGTCCTTTTTCGTACGCTTGCCAGCCTTCGTCAAGCTGCTGGCGCGCATCTTGCAGCTCTTGTTCTCCCTCGGCTAGTTGTTGGCGGGCGTCTTCCAACTCTTTCTCGCCTTCGTCAATTTGTTCCTGTGCTTCCGCCCGAATGGCCTCTCTGCGTTCTTCCGGGCGATGAGCGACTGCTTCTTCCAATGTTTCTGTTTTTTCTTCCATTGTACCGGCGTACTGGTCGGTGTAAGCGGAATCTGACTGGGCCTCATCGTAGACGATGTACGCTTCGGTTTTGACTTCCATGTCGAAATCTTCTTCCACAATCACGCCAAATCCATCCAATGACCCGCTGCCGATGGTCGTATTGCCGCGGGTCCCGGTTTGGATATACAGCGGCGTACTGACAAAACCGACGACTTCAAATTCCTGAGTCTTCAAGTTCTCGCTTGGATCGTTGGACACGTCTTCTGTTTCCAGTGCAATGGTATCCCCGATTTGGTAGTGGGATTGAAGTGGCTGGACCGCATCGAGGGCGATTTCTCCTGGTTTTTCCGGGAGCCTTCCTTTGATCACTTCATATTGGTTGATTTGTTGGCTTTCGCTTCCGCCATAGCTGACCAGTTTCACCACCAGACCGGTTTCATCCAACATCACATCTTGCGTGTAGTGCGACTGAACCGATGCGCCGGGTATGTTTTCCAACAGATTAATGTCTTCCTCTTCCAGTCCCATCGTGGAGAGAACCTGGCTGTCCATCAACCGATGTTCCGTAAAATACGTATCCGCCGTCTCCAACATATTTGGTCCCGTGGCACTGATACCGGCGAAAAATGCGACTCCCATCAAAATAATGGCGAAGATCGACAAAAAACGGGACTTCGTGTTTTTGATTTCTCTAAATGTATCTTTCCAAAAGGCTGTTTTTCTCACGTTGTCGTCTTCCCTCCTTTTACCATTCGATGTTCGAAACTGGTACAGGATTCTCGTTTACAGTCATTTCCCGCACTTTGGCATCGCTGATGTCGATGACACGGTCCGCCATCGGGGCGATGGCCCGGTTATGGGTGATGACGACGACAGTAGCGCCGTAAGTTTCTTTGGATTGATTGAGCAGCTTCAACACTTGTTTCCCGGTTTCATAATCGAGAGCTCCCGTTGGTTCGTCACACAGCAACAGTTTCGGCTGTTTGGCCAACGCCCGGGCAATCGCCACCCGCTGCTGTTCGCCGCCGGAAAGCTGCGCTGGGAAATTGTCCATCCGGTCGCCCAATCCCACATCCCGTAACACTTCTTCCGCATCCAATGCCTGCGGGGAAATTTCTGCGGACATTTCCACGTTTTCTTTTGCCGTCAAGTTGGGAATCAAATTGTAACTTTGGAACACAAAACCCACATCTTTGCGGCGGTACGTGGTCAGTTGTTTTTCACTGAAATCTGCGATATCCGTCCCGTCTATAATGACCTGTCCTTCATCGGCGGAATCCATCCCGCCTAAAATGTTCAGGACCGTTGTCTTCCCCGCTCCGCTGGGTCCAACAATGACGGTGAATTCGCCTTTTTCAATTTCAAAATTCATGCCGTCATTGGCGACCACACGGGCATCGCCGCTTCCATAATATTTGTATTCATCGATTACGCTGATATACGCCATCTGCTTGTTTCATTCCTTCTCTTCATAAATATTCACCTTGTTATCTTAGCACAAAGAAGCCGCACTCACGATTGCTTCTCACTAAAATCAAAAATTTCCAACTTTCTTCATACTTTTTTGCACCTTTGCATCAAAAAGGCCCGATGCACGAACATCGGGCCTCCATCGTTTAATTTTCTTTGAGCTGGCGGCGGACATAGACAAAGTACACAATCGTTCCAAGAGACAGCCAGCCTAAGAACAACACCCAGACAGGTGCTGATAGCTGGGACATCAAGTACGCACACACCAACATGGAAAGGATTGGAATCATCGGCACAAGCGGCACCCGGAATTCACCTTCCGCCGGTTCGCCTTTTTCCTTGCGCAACTTGATCAATCCTGCTGCCATAATGAAGAAAATCAACAGCGTCACGATATTGGCCAACTCCGCCAGCTGAGCCAACGGAACCGTTCCAGCGAGCAAAGCTGCTCCTGTTCCTGCCACAAGTGTCGCATTGGCCGGCGTTTCTTTCACCGGATGGACTTCACTCAGCTTATCCGGCAGCAGTCCGTTCCGGCTGATGACAAAAATCAACCGCGCGAAGCTGTACAGCATGGAAATCAACACTGTCAACAGCGTCAGAATCGCACCGGTTGAAATCACCGCACCGACCCAATCCAAGCCCGCATACCGCATCGCAAATGATACCGGGTCGCGTACATCCAACTCCAAGTACGGCACCATCCCCGTCAAGACCAACGTCACTAAAATGTAGAGAACAGTGGCGATACCTAAAGAGCCAAGGATTCCTTTTGGCAGATCCTTTTGAGGATGGCGCGCTTCTTCGGCGGCAGTCGCCACAGAGTCAAAACCTAAAAAGGCAAAGAACACAATGGCACTGCCGGCCAACACGCCGTCCATCCCATAGGGAGCAATCGGCTGCCAGTTGGCGGGTTCAACGAAAAACACACCCACCGCAACAAACAAGCCGATAATCAAAAATTTGACAAAGACCATCCGACTGTTCCAGGCAAGAGCGCGTTTGGCTCCCTGCACGACCAGTCTCGTGACAGCAAACGTGATGAGGATGGCGATCAAGTCGACATACGTGCCGTTTTCTGCATTATAAGAAGCCCGGAGCGCTACAGGAAGCCCCAGACCGAGTCCATCCAGAAAGCCGTTGACGTATCCCGACCATCCGGAAGCTACAGACGCATTCGCCAGCAAGTATTGCGCCATCAACAGCCAAGCGACAAACCAGCCGACCGTTCCGCCAAACATCGTTTCCGCATAGGAGTATGCCCCGCCTGCTTTAGGAATGCGCGAAGCAAACTCGGCGTAACACAATGCCGACAGCACACAGGCAATGGCAGCCAGTATAAAGGAAAAAATCAGTGCCGGTCCGGCGGTGGTGGCCGCAGCGGTCCCGGGAATGACAAAAATCCCTGTCCCGACAATGGCTCCCAGTCCGAGCATCACCAAGTCCGGTGCGCCCAGGACACGTTTCAATTGGTTGTTTTGTTGTTCGTTGTGTTGTGTTGCTTTGGATTGATTAGACATCATCCGTCTCCTTACTCGTTTCATACTTGGTGGTTTTCGTTGACTGCTCTTTCAAGCAAGCTGTATGCAGTCAACAAAAAACCGGGGCACTTTTGCAGCTGCCCCTCGCTTCATTTGTTTAGTCTTCTTTTTGGACAAAGAACACTTTCAAATAATCACTTGACGGAACTGCGGGATGAATCGTGAAATCTTCTGGAGCCCGGTGTTCTTCCACGATGGAGTACGATTGGCCTTTGTTGTCAAACGCTTCTTCCACAAAGCCGGCAAACTCTTCCCGCGTCACCTTCCGTGAGTTGGTGGAGACGACCATCAAACCGCCGGGTGCAGTCACATCGATGATGTCTTCCAACAAGCTGACATAATCTTTCTCCACGCTGAATGTCCGCTTTTTCGAACGGGCAAACGTCGGCGGATCCACCACGACCACATCAAACGTCAATTCATGGCGTTTGGCATAGTTGAAATAATTGAAGACATCCATGACGCGGATGGTGTGGTCATCCGGACTCAACTCGTTGACTTCAAACTGTTCACGCGTACGCTCCAGGCTGCGGTTGGCCAAATCCACACTCGTTGTGTGGGTTGCGCCGCCCATTGCAGCAGCCACAGAAAACGCCCCGGTGTAACTGAAGGTGTTCAAAACGGTTTTTCCTGCCGCGTATTCTTCCATCAACCGTCCGCGGACGTTCCGTTGGTCCAGGAAAATCCCTGTCATCAAGCCATCGTCCAAGTAGACCGCAAAGCGGATGCCGTTTTCCATGACAATCAATGGTTCCGGAGCTTGTTTGCCCGAAACGAACCGGCTTCTTTCTTGAGACGTCTTGAAGCGGAGTTTTTCATAAATCCCTGCCGGATTCGTCATTGTTTCTTCAAACGCTTCGTATATCATTTGACGGTGAGCATAGATGCCTGCGCTGTACCAAGAAAACACATAATAGTTTTCATAGCGTTCAATGGTCAAACCACCCAGACCGTCGCCTTCTCCATTGAAGAAACGGTAAGCCGTTGTGGTTGCATCTGCTTCAAAAGACACCCGTTTTTCTCGTGCCTTTTCAAAAAGGCGGGAGAAAAAGGCTTTGTCGATTGCTTCGTCTTCTTTTCTGGTCAACACCCAACCGACTGCTTTGTTTTCTGATCCAATGTACGCCTTAGCCAAAAATTGACTTTTCTCGTCCACAATTTCCACCAAGGCGCCTTCTTTTGCTGAAAGAGGCTTGATGAAATCCAATGGTTCAAGCATCGGGTAACCTTGACGGATGCGTTTGGAAGCTAGTTTTTTTACTCTTAATTGTTCCAATTGTTTTGCTCCTTTTCGCCTCATCGTTCATATAAGGCGTTTCATGTCATTAATAAGAATAAAGACTCATCATTCCATTATCAAGGAAAGAGTTTGAAAAATGCAACTTAATTATGATACTTTTATTGATTTATTAGTTTATTGTAAATACAATAACAATGAATGCGTTTTTCCTTTATAAATCGCATGCGACTATTGAGATTAAATTGACCTTTTTGTAAATACATTGTAAAATGTGGTACGCACTTTTTGAAAACAGGAGGCTATTCGACATGAATAGATTGAAATACTTCCTTGGTACGCGTGTAGGGTTCTTTTCTGCAGCCACGCTGTTGTTTTGGCTGAAATCCTATATTGCCTATCAAATGGAATTTGCATTGGGCGTAACAGGTGGCATGCAAGAACTCATCTTGTTCATCAACCCAATCGCAACGACGGTCATTTTATTTTCCGTCGCGCTATACTTTAAAAAACCCAAAACTGCTTACAGCGTTTTATTTGTTGTTTATTTCTTATTGACTTTGCTCCTTTACGCAAACATTCTCTACTATAGAGAATTCAGTGACTTTTTGACCATGGGAACCGTCTTTGGAGCCGGCAACGTGTCGGGCGGGCTTTTCGCCTCAACCATTGCACTGCTGAGACTGCAGGACGTCCTCTACTGGCTTGATTTTGCCTTGCTCGTCTGGGCAGTAACGACCAAACGGATCCCAATCGATCCGCGTCCGATGAAAAAGCGTGTGGCTATCGCGGCAACCACACTCGGTGCTGCTGTCTTCTCCGCTAACTTGACGTTGGCTGAAAGCGACCGCCCTCAGTTGTTGACAAGGACATTCGACCGAAACTACATCGTCAAATACTTGGGATTAAACTTCTATACAGCGTATGATGCTTATCAAACTTTCCAAAACAATCAGATGAAAGCCAACGCGGAAGAATCTGATATGGTGCAAGTGTTGGATTATGTGAATTCCCACTATGCGGAACCAAATCCAGACATGTTCGGCATTGCGGAAGGACGCAACGTCATTTATATCGAATTGGAAAGTGTCCAGCAATTTTTGATTGATTACAAATTGGAAGACGAAAATGGCGAACTTCATGAAGTGACCCCGTTCTTGAACTCCCTTTTCCACGATGAAGCGTCCCACAGCTTCGAGAACTTCTTCCACCAAACCGGACAAGGTAAAACGTCCGATGCGGAAATGTTGGTGGAAAACTCGCTTTACGGATTGCCGCAAGGAGGAGCATTCACCCAGCTGGGTGGAGAGAACACCTTCCACTCCACTTCTAAAATCTTGGAAAACGAAGGTGGATATACATCTGCGGTATTCCACGGAAACGTCGGCTCTTTCTGGAACCGAACCAACACGTATGAATCATTTGGCATTGATTACTTCTTTGATGCCCAGTACTACGACATGTCTGATGGACGGACGATGGAATATGGCTTGAAAGACAAGTTGTTCTATCAAGAGTCCGCGAAATATTTGGAACAATTGCCACAGCCGTTCTACACAAAATTCATGCCGGTTACCCACCACTTCCCATATCCTTTGGACGAAGCGAATGCGGACATCCCGGCTGCAAACACATCTGACGAAACGATCAACAACTTCTTCGTCACTGCTCACTATATGGACGAAGCAATCGAAGAATTTTTCACTTACTTGAAAGAATCCGGTCTGTATGAGAACTCCATGATCGTCTTGTATGGCGACCACTACGGAATCTCCAACGCCCGCAACAAAACATTGGCGCCGCTCTTGGACAAAGATCCTGAAACGTGGAATGGATACGACAATACCATGTTGCAGCGCGTACCGCTGATCATCCACATTCCAGGCGTGACTGACGGACAAGTGCATGAAACGTACGGCGGACAAACAGACGTCATGCCGACGATTCTTCACTTGTTGGGCGTGGAAACAAAAGACTACATTTTGATGGGGTCGGACCTGTTCTCTTCCAACCATGCAGAAATGGTCCCACTTCGTAACGGGAATGTGATTACACCGAAATACACCATCCTTGGTTCATCGGTGTACGACACAGATTCCGGTGAACTTCTGGAAGACATCAGCCCGGAAGAAGAAGCGGAAATCGAAGCCATCAGAGAAGAAGCCAACAAACAGTTGAGCGCTTCCGACAGTGTCTTGATGAAAGACCTCTTACGCTTCTATACTCCTGAAGGATTAGAAGACGAAAAAGAGATGGATTATCTCTACTCCGAACAGCTGCCGGTCCTTCAAAACGAAGAAAACAAAGAAACCAGTCTCATCGAACAAAACGGCGGTCAATCCACTGCTGATTTGTACGAGACAAATGCACCGGAACTGATGACGGAAGAAGAATTGGCCGAATTAATGGAATCTAAACATTCCGAAGAATCCGAAGAAAATACGGATACAAGCCAAACAACCGAAACCGATACGGATGACGAACAATCCTAAGAACCTCAACGCCCGCTTTCCTTTCGTAACCGCGAAGGAGAGCGGGCTTTTTTGATGCCTTCAGGATTCGTCCTCTTTTTCCGTTTTCTTCACCAATTATTCAAATTCTTCTTATACAATACTTTATACACAGGAAATGGGATTTCATCTAAAGGAAGTGACAGGCAATTTTTTTACTCAAACGAGCATTTAAAGGGTTAAAGGCATATCCTTTTTTGAATGGTTCCCTTTTTTCATTTTATTTCGTCTTAACTGCCATCGGTCTGCTGCTTTCAGTTGCCGCGTTGAAGTTTTCCCTTTCTTTTCTTCAAGTGCATGGATGGTTTACCGATCCGTCCAGCAACAAGCACTTGACTATTTATCTTGAAGCGCCGGCATTTCTCCGTACACTGGAACACTACGAAGCAACCTTTACACAGATTTTCTGCCTCTTTTCCATGATTGGAATCGGCTTGTTTTTCTTCATCCATCTGTTCATTCATTATTTTAGAAGACGCGAATTCCGCAATTATTTGTTGATGGGTGAAAACATCTTTTCTTTGTCCATCCAGTTGGTGATCGAGCAATTGATGTTGTTGACCATCAGCGCCTCCATCTGTTTTGTCTTGGTTGTTCTCTTTTCACGTCCTTTGATGGACTTGTTGACGGAATGGGAGAAAACATTGATTCAACCGACCACCTTTTTTTCAGAGTTAGAGGTGATGCAGGAAATGGATTCGCCCAAGGAAGTGCTGGAGGCGGGCGGCCCGTTTACACCGCGAACCATTCATTCCATGTATATGTATGAAACAGTGAGCCCTAAACTCATTACTGTCATCCAAAAGCGTTTATGGGGACAGATATTGGAAGGACTTTTCGTATTTGGTTCCAGTTCTTTCCTTTTCCATAGTTTGCTTTTGAAGTGGAAATCTGTACGGATGCACCAGGCATAGAAACAAGGAGACGACGTATTGACTATGTTACGCAATTATTCAACCCATCATTCATCCCGGATTCGCCCTCCGCATACCGGAGGCATCTATTTGCTTAAAGATGCAGCGCTGTCCATTGAACAAACGGTTAACTATGTAGCCAGCCTCACGCACCATTTTCCCGGCACTCTTCAGAAAAATGCTGTGGTGGTGCCTTATTTGACTGTCAGAGAAAACTTTTACCTGTTCGCATCAAAAGCACACCCCAAACACCGAAAAATCGATTTGATGGTCGAAGACGCAGTGACGCCCTTGGATCTTTCAGAAGACACATTGGATCAATCTTTCGATTCCCTTCCGCCTGCTCTTTCTTTGCGGCTTCAATGGGTATTAAACCAATTGTGTGACAGAGACTTTCTTGTGATTGACCGCTGGCTTTGGGAACTGCCAAAAGAAGAGCGACAGGATTGGGTACAGTTATTCCGCACCTCCGCCAAAGAAACACCGCTTATCCTGATTGTCTTGGGAGATGAGTCGGCAGCCGCTCCTTTCGCGGACAAAGAACTGGATGCGTTGGAAGAATTGTCCACGGTTTTTAACCAAAAGAATTGAGCGCTCTATAGGAGCCGCTCAATTCTTTTTTAGTTTCACTCGTTTCCGGCAAAGAGGTTAAGAAATTGAGTGACATGCCTGTACAGTTCTTCCGCTGCTTTTTCATTGTACTCATCCGGCAGTGTCGGATCGGTAAATAAGTGTCCTTTCGTGTGGTACTCGTGGAACGCAACCGGTGCCCCAGATGCCGCCACTTGCTCCAAAAACGTCTCAATGTACTCTTCTTCCCGCCAAGGGTCTTTGTCCGCGTAATGGACTTGGACCGGCACCTCTTTCGGCCATTCAGCAGCCCCTATTTCTTCGACCGGAAGCGCGGCATGGAAGAGAAGGCAGCCGACCGTTTGCGGATACTGTAGAGTCATGACCTCCGCCAATGCTCCGCCGTTTGAAAATCCGGAAAAAATGACAGGACCTTCCATTCCTTCCAGCCCTTTTTGAGCTTGAGCCACAAGACCCATGACGCCCATTTCTTCGAACAATGCCAACCCGCTCTCGTAGTCGTCAAACACTTTCCCTTCATACAAATCTTGCACGATGACTTCGAATCCCAATTTTCTCATTCGTTCCGCCAAGTTCTTTTCTCCTTGTCGAATGCCCAACACCGAATGATAAACGATGATTTTAGGAGTCATTTCATCCACCTCACCCTTCTTAAATGCCTCAAATCTTCATCCCCAGTATAAAAAAAATCCATTAAAAAAGCTGTCCTGACGCATAGCAAGTTGCGTTCAGAACAGCTTTTCATTTTATTCTTCTGTATCCAGCGGCTGGTGGGGGAATGTCAAGGTGAAAGACGTGCCTTCATTCGGTTTGCTGTCCACATGGATGGACGCTCCGTGGAGACGAACCAGCTGTTGGACAATCGCCATACCCAGACCTGATTCCCCGTATTTCTTGTTTGTACGGGATAAATCCGCTTTGTAATACCGTTCCCACATGTTTGTCTTCTGTTCTTCTGTCATCCCAATTCCGTTGTCAGATACCGTCACAACCGTGTTTCCTTCTTCGACGTGGGCGTGAACTTGAATCAGGCCGTTTTCAGTGAATTGAACGGCATTTCTGACCAAGTTCACCAAGATTTGTGTGAACCGATCGTAGTCAGCGTAAACCATTACGTCCTCTTCCACGTCCACTTGCAGGCGGTTGTGGGATTCCTCCGCGCTTTCCCGGAGCTGTTCGGTTACTGATTCCACCACTTCTTTTACCTGAAACTCTTGTTTGTTCAACACTATGCGGTTGGACCGGATGTTTTCATAATCCAAGTTTTCATTGACCAGTCGGATGAGCCTTCTCGTTTCTTTTTGCATCAGTTTGATGCTGCGGTGTTTTTGTTCTTCAGGAATCACATCGTACTCCAATCCTTCCAATAAGCCGTTGATGGTGGTCAAAGGGGTCCGCATTTCATGTGCAGCATCTGCCATGAAGTCTTTGCGTCGTTCTTCCTGTCGAGCGACTTCCTGGTTGTAATCTTTCAACGCAGCCACCATTGTGTTGAAGTCTTCTATCAAATCATCCACTTCATCTCGTTCTTTATGATCCAGTCGGATGTCAAAATTTCCGGAAGTGACTTGGTGGGCGGCTTTTCGCAATTGGTTGACACGGTTGACTTGATAAGAAGCAAACACCAAGCTGATGACCAAAGCCCCCAGACTGGAGAAGAGAAATGCATACAGCAAGTTGCTCTGCAGGTCCTGCATTTCTTCATCGATCCAACTGACCGGGGCACTGACAGCGACATATCCTGCGTAGGCACTTGTTTCCTGGCTGAAAAACGGCAGGTACACCAACGCCGTCTCTCGCTCGTTTCCGTGTAAATCCTGTTCTTGGATGGTCAAGCTCAATCGTTGGCCTCTGCGCAATTGCTCTTTGCTTTCTTCGGACAAATAAGGAGCCGGCTGCGTGGATTCCAATGGGTACACCCGTTCCCCTTCGTTATCGAAGATTGCCAGGTCGATGCCTTGGTTGTCCAGGAGATCTTGTGCGTAATTCAACTGTTCCAGTTTCAAGTTCCCTTCCACCAATGCTTCCCCATAAGCGAACAACGTCTCTTCCGTGTCATTCAACGCAGAGGTACGGGAAAACCGAAGCAGGGACAATCCCGTGATCAATAACAGCACCAGGATGACCGATAAGAAACCCAGCACTTGCTGATAAAAATAAGGCAGTCTCATTGTTCAATCTCGGAATCGTCAAATTTGTATCCGACTCCCCAGACGGTATGGATGACTTGCGGTCCGTTGACGTCGATTTTTTGACGGAGTTTTTTGATGTGGGCGTCAACGGTTCGCTCATCTCCAAAGTACTCGTAATCCCAGACAATTTGGAGCAGCTGCTCCCGTGAGAAGACTTGTTTTGGATTGCTGGCCATTGTATACAACAAATCAAACTCTTTCGGAGTCAACCCTTCCAGCGGTTTTTCGTACAAAATGGTCTCCCGGGTCTTGCGGTCTATTTTCAAATGTTTGGTTTCAATTTCGTAATGTGATTGTTCTTCTTCGCTTCTTCCGCCTAATAGTTCCACGCGGCGGTGCAACGCTTTGATGCGGGCAATCAACGTCAAAGGGCTGAAAGGTTTGGTTACATAGTCGTCCGCCCCCATTTCCAATCCGATGACTTGGTCGCTTTCGGTGTCCCGTGCCGTGAGCATGATGATTGGGACAGTTTTTGATTTTTTACGAATTGCCCGACACACTTCCATTCCGTCCATTTTTGGAAGCATCAAATCTAAGATGATCATATCCCATTTGTCCGGTGCATCCATGAAAGCTTGCAGTCCCTCTTCCCCGTCATACTTGAAAGTGGCATCCCATTCTTCTTTCATGAAAAACATTTCAATCATTTCGCAGACAGATTGGTTGTCTTCTATCATCAATAAATTCATTGTTTTCTCCTTCCATCTTTCTTCACTCATTCTTATTATACGTCTTTCTGTGTATTTCCTAAAGATGGAAGCAGAATCTTCACGATTTAAACTAAAAAAATGCCTAGTTCATGAACGTTTAGTGAAGACAAAAAGCGAACCACGCTTTGTACATGGTTCGCTTTTCGTCGTTATCGCATTCTTGCATAGCTCTCTTCTGACTTGGGCTGCAGAAATTGCACTTCATCGGCAATCATTTCGACCACATAGACCGTTTCGTTGTGCTTATCAAGATACGAACGCGATTGAATGCGGCCGGACAACCCAACCAGATGCCCTTTTTGACAGTATTTGGACATCAATTCTGCTGTCTTTCCCCAAACGGTGAAGGGGATAAAGTCTGTTTGCGGGCCGGAATCTGTTTTGAAGCGCCGCTGGACGGCGAGCGTATTGTTCAGCACGTGTCTGCCTTCAGCTGTCCTCCGAACTTCCACATCCCGGACAATTCGTCCAATCAATGCCAATTGATTCATAACATCCCTCCTTAACATGTGCTTACTTATAACATACGCAAAATAGGAGAGTTTTCGTTTTTTAAATACAAATAAAGCACCCGCTCAAATGAAACGGATGCTTCAAAATAAAACTTTTTTATTATGGTCGGACAAAGTACCCCAGCAGGTGTTCCCAAATATCCGGTTCAAAAACGGCCATTGGGTCTCCTCCACCGATGACGCCGTATCCTACCATCGTCCCAATGACAAACATCACAACAATGAGTAAGAGAACAAGAACCACTTTGAACAAAAAACTAAACATGCTGCGGATGATTTCTCTTGCTGTCATCAGGTCGCCTCCAAATTAATAACGTCTTTTTTTCTTCGCGATGGTTTCCAAAAGGATGCCGGTTCCTAAAGCGACAGAATCAAGCGGGTTTTCTGCGATAAAGACTGGAACCTTCAATTCATCAGCAAACAATTGGTCGATGCCGTCCAACAATGCACCGCCGCCGGTAAGAATGATGCCGTGGTCGATGATGTCTGCGGACAATTCAGGTGGGGTTTGCTCCAACACGTCTTTTGCCTGTTGAACGATTTGACTCATTGTTTCTTTTGTTGCTTCGTAGATTTCAGCTGAAGAAATAGTGATGGTGCGTGGAAGACCACTGACCATGTCGCGTCCACGGACGTCCATTGTCTTGTTGTCGTCTCTATTATATGTCGTGCCGATTTCTTTCTTGATTTCTTCAGCTGTGCGTTCCCCGATCATCAAGTTGTGTTTTTTCTTCACGTACTGGATGATATCGTTATCCAATACCACACCCGCAACTTTCAATGACCGGCTGGTAACAACGCCACCCATGGAAAGTACTGCGATATCGGTTGTTCCGCCGCCCATATCGATGACCATGTTTCCGCTTGGTTGGAAGATATCCATGCCGGCTCCGATTGCCGCAACTTTTGGTTCTTCTTCCAAAAACACGTTTTTCCCGCCGCTCTTTTCAGCTGCTTCGATGATCGCTTTTTGTTCGATTGCAGTGATGTTGGTCGGGCAGCAAATCAAAATGTTCGGTTTAGATAAGAAACCTTTAACATTCAATTTGTCGATAAAATGGGTCAACATAGCTTCGGTGATGTCAAAGTCAGCGATGACCCCACCCTCAAGCGGACGAACAGAACGGATGTGTCCCGGTGTACGGCCGACCATTAAGTATGCTTCTTCTCCAACAGCGAGCACGTCATTGTTCTTTGTATCAATCGCGACAACGGAAGGTTCGTTCAAAACGATTCCTTTTCCTTTTACATAGATCAATACGTTAGCAGTTCCTAAGTCAATCCCAATATCTTTTGCCATGTGTTTGTATCCTCCTACTATCATTCTACCTCTATGTTTTCACTATGGAATATGTGTTTGATGGCACTGGGTCATGCTTTAAGTAAATCATTTTTTTATGGTAAATAATGGTTAATTTATAAAACTCACTTGTACTATCTTACTTAATAAAGAAAAAAAGAGCAATACCGAATCGTCCAGTATACGCTCTTTTCTGAAATAAATGATGGCTAGATATTAATTGGAGAAAAGTGCTGCGTAATCTTGGGAAGCCGAAGTTGTTGTGCCGTCTTCGTTGATGCGTTCAATATCTGCTCCTAACGCCTGCAATTTCTCATGGAATTTATAATAGCCGCGATCTAAATGAGATAAGTTCGTTACTCGTGTATAGCCGTCTGCAATCAGACCTGCCAAGATCAATGCTGCGGATGCACGCAAATCGCTGGAAGCTACTTCTGCGCCTTGAAGAGTTTTGTTTCCGTGAATGATGGCTGTTTGTCCATCGATGTCCACATCTGCGTTCATTCTTCTCAGCTCTTCCAAGTGCATGAATCGGTTTTCGAAGACCGTTTCTTTCATCACACTCGTACCGTGTGCCGCCAATTGGGCAATGGTCATTTGCGCTTGCATATCGGTTGGGAAGCCTGGATGAGGCATGGTTTTTACATCTGTCGCTTTCAAGACTTCAGGTCCTTGAACTCTCACTCCGTCGTTCATTTCAGTAAACGTGACGCCCATTTCGGTCAATTTAGAAATCAATGGTTTGTTGTGATCCATCACACAGTCTTTAAGGAAGACATCTCCTTGAGTGATGGCAGCTGCCACCATGAATGTGCCGGTTTCGATTCGGTCTGGAATGATGGAATGAGTGACTCCGACCAATTCTTTCACACCTTCGATACGAATCGTTTCAGTTCCTGCACCAACGATTTTCGCACCCATTCGGTTCAAGTAATTTGCCAAGTCTACGATTTCAGGCTCACGTGCGACGTTTTCCATCACTGTAACGCCTTCTGCCAATGTCGCTGCCATCATAATGTTTTCAGTTGCCCCGACACTTGGGAAGTCCAAGTAAATCCGTGCACCGTGCAGTTTGTCTGCAACAGCTTCAATGTGCCCTTTTTCCATGCGGATTTCTACGCCCATGGCTTCAAAACCTTTCAAGTGCAAGTCAATTGGTCGAGAACCAATTGCACATCCACCCGGCATCGCCACTTTCGCACGTCCCGTTCTAGCCAACAAAGGACCCATGACAACAATTGAGGCTCTCATTTTACTCATGAATTCAAACGGAGTGTCAGACTCCAATTCAGATTCTGCATCCAACACCATTTCTTTTTGTTCCGGTCTGTATGCCACATCCATGTTGAGGTGTCCCAAAACTTTTTCCATTGTAAATACGTCGGCTAAGCTGGGAACATTCTTTAAATGCGTCTTTCCTTTGCTCGCTAAAATGCTGGCTGCTAAGATAGGCAGCGCAGCATTCTTCGCGCCTTCAGCAACGACTGTGCCGGACAATCTCTTTCCGCCACGAACGATTATTTTTTCCATTACATTTCCTCCAAATTTTCCTGTCCAGGCAAGGGGCAACACAGCAATGGCCATTTGCGGCTCGGTATAAGTAAGTCCTTGCATGGGGTCTATGAATTTTTTAGTCGTTTATTGTTTCGATCATTTGTCTATCATAACATTGCGTCATTTTTCTAAATACTTTTTGATGTTTTTTTTAAGCCTTTTTGGATAAGAACCACTGAGTTGTTTCTTATCCAAAAAGGTAGAGAAGATTTTGAGAGGATAAAATCAAATCTATGAAAAAATTGCTTACTGTGTATCCCATGGCAATTGAAATGAACAAATACAGAATACGGCCTTGCGGAATATGGTTCTTCTTCAACCAAACATCCGTCCGCAAACCTTTCATTGCCCAAAACGTCATGAAAATAAAAAAGAAATGGGACATTAGTTCAATAACTGATTGCACACCAATATAAGTCATTTGCTCTTTTTCTCCTCTCCCTTGAATAATATTATCACAAAAGTTGTTTTTGATACATCTATAGAGTTCAGAGCAAGCGATTACATTATAAAATTGTTTTGTTTTCTCATTATTTTGTTAATGATTTCGCTTTCTTTTCTCCGTGCAGAATCGGTTTTGCACAATTTTATCTTACGTGGATTGTATAATTAAGCGAGACAGAAAAAAGACATGTTATGATACACTCAAATTAACCTACCAAAGCTAAGGAGAGTGCACCATACATGTCG